>DASTGK010000020.1:0-3346 GCA_035719085.1 Anaeromyxobacteraceae bacterium | reverse complement strand
ATCTGTGGCTGCCCGCAAGCTGCAAGCCAACTGAGCCGACGCGATGGACATCGACCTGGACGCCGTCGAGGACGCGGCCAAGCAGCTCTACATCCGCGCGCTGAAGGTGCTGCCGCCGGACATCAAGGACGGCTTCGCGCGACTGCAACGCGATGAATCGGCGGCCAGGAGGCCGGCCACGGCCGCGGCGCCGGTGTAGGCGCCGCCCACCAGCCCCAGGCGCGAGGCCGGGATGCCGAGCCCCTGCGCGAAGTCGGGGCCGAGCGGCATCACCATCATGAAGTCGAGGACGTTGACGAACTGCACCGCCCCGACGAGGAAGAGGAGCGTTCGCTCGGAGGTCGGGCGCGGCACCCGCCCCTTCTAACGCGAGGCGCGGCGCGACGCACCGGCGGGGCGCGCCCGAGTTCCCCATTCCACCCGGATCACGATGCTGGTACATTCACCGCCTCGGTATCGCGAGATACCGCCTCGCCCGGGTGGCCGGGGAGGACGTGGCTGGTGGGTCGGGAGGCGTGGCGGATGGGCGTGGGGTCGGTCGTGGCGTCGCGGGCTGGCGGGAAGCCGGCCGCGCTGACGAAGTTCCACCAGCGCGTGGCGGCGGAGGCGCTGACCGCGCGCTCGGGGAGCGGCGCGTCGCGCCTGGCCCCGGCGCTGGCCCACTCGGCCGTCGACCTCAACCCGCACCAGATCGAGGCGGCCGCCTTCGCGCTCGCCTCGCTGGCGACCGGCGGCGCGGTGCTGGCCGACGAGGTCGGCCTCGGCAAGACGGTCGAGGCCGGCCTGGTGCTGGCGCAGCTGGCCGCCGAGGGCAAGGGGCGCGCCCTCATCCTGGTGCCGGCCTCGCTGCGGGCCCAGTGGCGCGACGAGCTGCGGAGCAAGTTCGGCCTCGACGCCGACGTGGTCGACGGCGACAGCTGCCGGGCGCTGGAGAAGCAGGGCGTCCGCACCAACCCGTTCGACACCGGCGGCATCGTCATCTGCTCCCACCCGTTCGCGGCCATGCGCGCCGCCGAGCTGGAGCGGGTGGCGTGGGACGTGGCGGTCATCGACGAGGCGCACCGGCTGCGCAACGCCTACCGCAAGGACCACCGCACCGGCCAGGCGCTGCGCAAGGGGCTGCGCAAGTGCCCCAAGCTGCTCCTCACCGCCACCCCGCTCCAGAACGACCTCATGGAGCTGCTCGGCCTCGCCGCCTTCATCGACGACGCCCTGCTCGGCACCGAGGAGACCTTCCGGCTGCAGTACGCCTCGGGCGAGCTGACCGAGGAGAAGGCGGCCGACCTCAAGGCCCGGCTCGCCCCGGTGGTCATCCGCACGCTGCGCCGCCAGGTGCGCGAGTACGTGAAGTACACGGCGCGCCGCTCCATCGTGGAGGACTTCGCCCCCTCCGACGAGGAGCAGGCGCTCTACGACCGCGTCTCCGAGTACCTGCGGCGCGAGGACACCCACGCCATCCCGCTGGCGCGGCGGGCCCTCTTCGTCCTCGTCTACCGCAAGATCCTGGCCTCCTCCTCCTTCGCGCTGGCCGGCACGCTGGAGCGGCTGGCCGACTCCCTCGACGCCAAGCTGGCGGGGGCCGAGTGCTCGGCGCAGGCCGACCTGGCCCTGGAGCTCGACGGCTTCTCCGACGAGGTGGAGGAGCTCTTCGACGACGCCGCCCCGGCCCGCCCCAAGGGCGCGGTGGCGGTCCGCCAGATGCGCTCCGAGCTCGAGGAGCTGCGCGAGTGCGCCCGGCTGGCCCGCAACATCAAGCGCAACGCCAAGGGCGACGCGCTGGTGCGCGGCCTGGATCGCTGCTTCACGGTGGCCAAGGCCTGCGGCTGGCCCGAGAAGGCCGTGGTCTTCACCGAGTTCCGCAGCACGCAGCAGTACCTGACGAAGCTCCTCCAGGCGCGCGGCTACTCGGTCACCTGCCTCTCCGGCGACGTCTCCGGCACCGAGAAGCGGGCCGCGCTGGTGGACGAGTTCCGCCACCGCAGCCAGATCCTGCTCATGACCGAGGCCGGGGCGGAGGGGCTCAACCTCCAGTTCTGCAACCTGGTGGTCAACTTCGACCTGCCCTGGAACCCGCAGCGGGTGGAGCAGCGCATCGGCCGCTGCCACCGCTACGGCCAGCAGCGGGACGTGCTGGTCCTCAACTTCCTCAACCGCTCCAACGCCGCCGACGCCCGCCTCTTCGACCTGCTGGAGCAGAAGCTGGCGCTCTTCGACGGCGTCTTCGGCTCCTCCGACGAGATCCTGGGGGCGCTCGGCAGCGGCATCGACTTCGAGAAGCGGGTCCTCGACATCTACCAGGCCTGCCGCTCCAGCGAGGAGATCGACCAGGCGTTCGCCAAGCTGCGCGGCGATCTCGACGAGCGGATCACCGCCCGGCTCTCGGCCGCCCGCACCCTCCTCTTCGAGCGGTTCGACGGCGAGGTGCGCGGCAAGCTGCGCATGGCCGAGCAGAACGCCAAGGAGGCGGTGGCGCGGCGCGACGCCGAGGAGGAGGCGCTGCTCGACGCCGCCTTCGAGGGCGAGGCGCAGCCCGCCGAGCTGGCGCCGGAGCCGGCCGCCGGCCGCGGCTCGCGCACCCGCCGCGCCAAGCTCCTGCGCGAGGCGGCCGCCAAGGTGAAGGCCCGCCCGCAGGAGGCGGTGTCGCTGCTCGACCTCCCGGCGCGGTCGCTGCCGGCGCGGCTCGGCAAGCTGGCCGGCCGCGAGGGCTGGTGGTTCGCCTACAAGTACAGCCTGGAGGCGCTGGTCGGCGAGGAGCGCATCGTCCACCTGGTGCTCTGGTACGACGGCGAGAAGTTCCAGGCGCTGCCGCTCGACGAGGCCGACGAGTTCGCCGCCCTGCCGGCCGAGGAGGCCAAGGGCGGCCCGCGCGGCGCCACGGTGGCCATCGGGTCGACGCAGGAGGAGGCGCTCGCCGCCATCCACGCCCGGCTGCTGGCCGAGGTGCAGGAGCGCTCCGGCGCCGCCTACGACGAGTCGCGCGAGCGCTGGGACCGCACCGTCGAGGACGCGCTGGCCCTCCCCCGCAAGGCGGTCGAGGAGGCGCGGGCCGCCTGGATCCGGGCCCGCGGCGCGCTCCACGAGAAGGGCGACCTGCCGCTGCGCGACCGGCGCGGCTTCCTGGAGCGGGCCGAGCGCGAGTACCGGCGCAAGCTCGAGGACCTGCGCGCCACCGAGGCGCAGCGCTACGCCGAGCGCGACCGGGCCGTGGCCGAGCTGAAGCGCAAGGCCGAGCCGCGCGAGCGGCGCACACTGGTGGCGACGGCGTACTGGCGGTGCGGGTAGCCCGGTCATTCTCCTCCCTCTCCCCCACCGGGGGAGAGAGCCGGGGTGAGGGGGCGTGAAGCCC
>DASTGK010000019.1:0-2870 GCA_035719085.1 Anaeromyxobacteraceae bacterium | reverse complement strand
CTGGTCGCTCCGGGTCACCGTCGATGCCGCCTTCAAGCAGGAGCTCGACCAGCTCACGGAGCTCCTCTCGCACAAGATCCCGGGCGGCGAGCTCGCGGCCGTGCTGCGCGAGGCGGTCCACTGCGCCATCGAGAAGCACGGCAAGCGGCGGGGCGCCGTCGAGCCGACCCGCAAGCGTGCGAACCAGCCTCCGTCGGCCTCTCCTCCCGCCCCGACCCAGGCCAACCAGCCCCGCGACCGGATTACCGCCGAGGTGCGGCGGGAGGTCTGGAAGCGCGACGGAGGGCGGTGCGCCTGGGTCGGCCCCGACGGCCACCGCTGCGGCAGCCGGTGGCGGCTCGAGCTGGACCACATCATGGAAGCGGCTCTGGGCGGCCCGTCGACGGTCCCGAACCTCCGACTGGCCTGCGCCGCCCATAACCGACTTCACGCAGAGCACACGTTCGGACGCGCCTTCATGGACCGGTTCCGCCGTGAGAGGCCCGGGACGGGTGAAGTTGCTGCTCCTGGCGAAAGTGGCCTCTTCGGTCCCGCGCTGGAGTGACCGGAGCGGGCGCCTCGGCTCCTGGCATCGTGCATTCGCCAGGGGTCCGCGGCCGCGCCCGAGGACCTCTCGCCGCTTGCAGGCCGATCACGCGGGGACGTCTCGAGCGGGCGGTGCCGCCTCCCTCGCGACGGCTGCCGCTCGCCGACGCCGCCCCAGCGCCGCGGCGCTGGCCTGCCTGCCGCCTCCCTCGCTGCCGCTTCTCCGCTGCTCCTGGACGCGCGTTGGCGCGCGGGAATGCCGGAGTGTGGGCGGCGTAGAACTGCGGTCGGCGTCGGGTTGTTACAGCGGCGGCCGACTCCCCACTCCACGCCCGGTGAGCTCGACGTACCCCTCCCCCGCCGGCCGGCCCTGGCTGCGGACCTCCACCGGCCCCTCCCAGTAGAAGAGGCCTGGCACCCGCCGCGAGCGGTTCTCGGCCGCGGCCACCAGCGGCGTCACGTCGAGCGCGAGGCCGGCCGCGGGAACCTCGACGCGCCAGCCGCTCGGGTAGGCGGCGCCGGTCGCCGGGCTCGTCCAGCGGCCGGTGGCGCGCAGCCGCCAGTCGCCGTCGGCGAGGAAGGTGGCCTTGCCGTCCGGCGACACGAGCGTGGCGCTGCGCCAGTCGGCGGCGCCGTCGGCGCGGCGCAGGACGTAGAGCATCAGGTCGCGCCCGTCGGCGAGCCGCAGCGCGAACCAGTCCCAGCCGGCCTGCTCCGGCGCCAGCGCGGACGAGCCGACCTCGCGGTCCATCCAGCTCTCGCCGCGCACCGGCACGGCGCGGCCGTCGAGCAGGAGCGTCCCCTCGGTCGCGAGCCGGGTCTGGCTGTAGTACTCGCTCGCGTACCCCTCCGCGGCGGCCTTGCGGCTGTAGCCGTTCGGCCCCTCGAGGACGAGCGGCCGGCTCGGCGTGGCGGCGAGGTCGAGCGCCAGGCCGGCCCCGTCGTCGCGCGCCCGGAGCCGCCAGGTGGAGCCGTCGAGGTCGAGCGTCCAGCGCCCGGGCGTGCCGGGGGGCGCCTGGGCCGAGACGACGCCCGGCCCGGGCGGCGCGCCGAAGCCGGCCAGGAGCGGCGCGTCGCGCCAGAGCACCTCGGCGAAGCGGTGGCGGCCGGTGGCGAGCTCGGTGACGGCGGCGTGGGCCATGACGGCGCCGGAGGTCGAGAAGCGCGAGGCGAAGGGCTGCGGCGACGGCAGGATCCCGACCTTGAAGAAGGTGAGCTGGTACCCGAACCGCCGCCCGTCGGCGGCGCCGAGGATCCCGGTGAAGTACCACCACTCGTTCCGGTGGCCGGGCCGCGCGAAGTGGTCGCGCGGGAAGGACCAGGCGTGGGCCGGGTCGGCGGGGAGGAAGGAAGGCCTTTCCCCCTCTCCCCCATCGGCTGACGCGCTCGAGGTCGGGCGCGGGTCACGAGGCACGGGCACGGAGAACGGGTTCGGGTTCGGGTTCGGGTGCGCGCTCGAGCGTGCAGGGACGTTCGGCGTCGCCGTCACCAGGAGCGCGATGGCCATCTCACAGCGCATCGCGCGACAGCTCCGTGGCCCTGACCCGCGCCGCCATGGCGGCGGGGAGGACGCTGGCCGCGAGCGCGGCGGCGAGGATGGTGAGCGCCTGGGCGGCGAGCGCGCCGGCCGGCCAGTGGAGCCCGAGCGACCAGCCGAACCAGGCCGGGTTGACGAGGAAGACCAGCACCGCCGCCAGCGCCGCGCCGCCGGCGAGGCCGAGGAGGAGGCCGAGCGCGGCGATGCCGAGGCCGCGCCCGAGGAAGACGCGGAAGACCTGCCCCTGCGTCGCCCCGAGCGCCCGGTAGAGGGCGATCTCCCCGGCCCGCTCGCGCGCCAGGACGAGGAGCGAGAGGGCGATGCCGGCCACCGCGATGACGAGCCCCACCGCCTGCAGCAGCCGCGTCACGGCGAAGGTCTCCTCGAAGATGGAGAGCACCTCGCCGCGCAGCGTCCGGTTGGAGCGGACGACGAGCGGCGTGCCCGAGAGCTCGGCGCGCAGCCGGGCCACCGCCCCGTCCACGTCGGCGCCCGGGGCGAGGTAGAGCGCGGCGTTGGAGGGCGGCCCCTCGCCGAAGGCGGCGGCGAAGGGGGCGAGGTCCATGAGCACGGCGCCCCGCTCGTTGCCGTAGTCGCGGAAGACGCCGGCCACCGGGTAGGCGCGCTCGCCGGCGAGCGTCCGGATGGCCAGCTCGCCGCCGGCGGCGAGCCCGAGCCGGCGCGCCAGCGGCTCGCTCACCAGCACGGCCCCCTCGCGCCGGAGCCGGGCGAGCGCGGCCGGCGCGTCGCCGGCGAGGAGCGCCACGCGCCGCGAGCCCTCCGGCAGCCCCGCGTCGACGCCGGTGAC
>DASTGK010000018.1:0-4618 GCA_035719085.1 Anaeromyxobacteraceae bacterium | reverse complement strand
CCAGCCGAGGGCGAGCAGGGCCGCCGCCGCCACGAGGGACGCGAGCAGCGCGGGGCGGGCGGCGAGGAGGTCCCGCTTCACCGCCGCGAGATCGACGGCCGCCGCGAGGACGAGCCCGCCGACGGCGAGCCGGAGCGACCTGTGGAGCCGTGACCGCATGGTGCCGATCAGACCGGCGGGGACCGGGCGCGACGGCCCGGTCCCGCCGAGCCTAGTAGTTGAGCGGCCTGACCGACCCGCTGCCGGAGATCTTGCCGTCCGGCGTGCCGCCCGAGTGCTTGATGCAGCCGCCCCAGGTGTCGCCGGCGCTGAGCGTGTAGCAGCTGCGGGCGGCGGTCGTGGTCCAGTCGCCCGGGTCGTAGAAGCGCATGCTGTTGCCGTTCATGAAGCGGTAGGCGGCGCGCGAGCCGACGCCGCCGCCCGAGCCGGTCCCGATGACCTGGCTCGTCCCGTGGATGGTGCCGTACCCGCCGGCGCCGGTCGAGCCGGACGGGAACGTGGCCCCGCTCTTCGAGGCGGCCCCGCCGCCGTGGCAGGTGCCGCAGGCGTAGCCGTAGACGTTGCCGCCGGTGCTGGCGGAGGGGATGCGCGCCGCGCCGGTGTAAGTCGGGCTCACGTACCACTGGAAGTCGCCGCCGTTGCCGGTGTGCGTGCCGCCCACGTAATAGCTGGAGAGGTGGCACTGGGCGCAGACCACCGTGGTGGTCGAGTTGCCGACGGTGGCCGTGCCGGTGCCGTTCTTCAGCAGGTACTCCGAGCTGGAGCCGTGGGCGTTGCCGTTCGTCGCGTTGGCGCCGTCCGAGGTGTGGCAGTCGGCGCAGCCCAGCACCGACTTGGAGGACCAGGCGGCGTTGGCCCGGTTCCAGTAGGTGCCGTTCGTCCCCTTCACCTGCGTGGCGCCGTCCCAGGCGGCGTTGGTGCCGCCGTAGACCGAGGTCGACTTGCCGCGGATGGCGTGGCGCGAGAAGACGCCCTCGGGCGGGTCGTTGCGCGTGTCGGCGCCGCGGACGTAGGTCACGCCGGCGTAGCCGCTGTCGCGGTCCTTGGGCGTGGTGCTCGAGGCCGAGTCGGGCGCCGCCACGTCGACGCGCGAGGCGATGTCGGTGATGCGCGTGCGATCCTGCTGGTCGTACTCGTTGGTGATCTTGGCGTCGTTGAAGGGGTTGAGCGCCGTCGCCCCGGCGTCGCCGAGCAGGTAGGACTGGCTGGCGCCGTTCTTGTCGTGGCAGCTCAGGCAGAAGCGGTCGAGCCCCTTCGAGCAGCCGGTGCCGGTGGGGTTGCAGGCGACCGTGGCGGCGCCGACGAGGTCGTCGGTCCGGCCCGAGGTCTCGGAGATCCAGGTGGCGTTGCCGCCGTTGGCGCCGGCGGTGCCGAGCGCCCGGACGGCGTTGGTGTCGTACTGGTAGTAGGCGCCGGTGCTGCTGTCGGCGTCGCGCAGGTCGATCTTGCCGTCCTGGTGGAGCGTGGTGGTGCCGGTGGCGCCCGCCGTCACCGTCCCCTCGGCGTGGCAGACGACGCAGTCGAAGTTGGTGAGCGCGCCGCCCATGTACGTGCCGCCGCTGCCCACGTGGTGCGAGGTCTTGGAGAAGTCGGGCGAGACCGGCCGCCGGCTGTTGGGGCCGGTGGTGCCGGCGCCGCCGGCCGCGCCGTGGCAGGCGAGGCAGTCGCCGCCCGCGCCGGCGAACTTCTTGTCGTGCGGGTGGCAGCTGATGCAGTAGGGCGTGGAGGTGCTGCCCGAGTTGTGGGCGCTCGCCACCGGCGCCGTGCCGCCCACGCCGTCGGGATCGTCGTAGCCGAGCCGGTTCCAGTACTTGGTCCAGGCGGTAGCGGCGAGGAGGGTGTCGCTCGTGGCGGCGTGGCAGGCCTGGCACAGGCCGACGTGCTGCGAGTTGGCGGCAGTGCTCGTCTCGACCGACTTCCCGAGGGCCGGCGGGCTCGCCGTCTGCAGCGTGTAGTTGACCGCCCGCGCCTGGCCGGAGGCGCCCACGTAGCCGTAGGTGCCGTCGGAGACGGCGATCACGCTGGCCCGGATCATGGCGATGTTGCCGGTGGTGGAGTTGGCGCGGTCGCCGTGCGGCTCGTGGCAGTCCCAGCAGAACTTGCCGCCGAGCGTGCCGAGGGTGTGCTTCGCCCCCTCGTGGCTCACCGGCGTCTTGATGGTGGCCACCTTCTTCGAGTAGGCGGTGGCGGTGCCGTCGGGGTCGACGCCGTTGGCGGTGGCCGAGTGGCAGTTGAGGCAGGTGGCGTTGGCCAGGTCGGAGGTGGTGGTGTTGTAGGCCGCCGAGACGCCGTTGGCGTCGGTGACGCCGCGCAGCCGGTACGGGTTGGTCGCCACCTTATGGGTGACCGCCGAGTCGTGGCAGTACATGCACTCGGAGGTGCCGGCCGTCGGCGCGGTCGGGAAGGCGGCCGCCGGGTTGCCCGTCACGTCGTAGGTGCCGCTCGCCTTGCCGTGGCCGGAGTAGGCCCACTCGGTGGTGTTGATGGTGGCGGTGACGCCGTTGGCCCAGAAGGTGGCGCCCAGGTCCTGCACCTCGGCGCCGGTGGTGCCGTGGCAGGCGAGGCAGGTGACCGAGGTGTCGCCCCAGCTCACCGCCGTGGCGTTGGTGCCGTGGCAGCTGATGTTGGTGCAGGTGGCCGAGACCGTGGGGCTGCCCGAGGTCGAGGTCGAGGTCGCGCCGGTCTTGGTGGTGTCGAGGGCCAGGTTGATGGTGCCGTTGGTGTGGAGCGCGCTGCCGGCCAGGATGGCGGTGCCGGTCGAGTTGGCCGTCGTGCTGTGGCACGTGGCGCAGTCGGTCGAGGCGGCCACGTGCTTGGCGTGGCTGTTGGCGCCGGCCGTGTTCTTGCCCGTGTTGGCGTAGTCCGGCGCGCCGGTGCTGGTCGACTGGCCGTGGCAGCCGTTGCAGCCGAGGGTGCCGGTCCAGGCGATGGTCCGGTAGGCCGGGCTGCGCTGGCCGGAGGAGTGGCAGTAGGTGGCGGTGCAGCTGCCCGCGTAGACCTGCGTCGAGACGAAGGAGCCCCGGGTGGCGATGGAGACGTCCTTCACGCCGTTCACGTGGTTGGTGACGCTGGTGATGGGCGAGTTGGTGCCGGCCGCCACGGTGGCCGCGTGGCAGTCGCCGCAGACGTAGTTGGTGCCGATGACGGCGGCGTTGGCGACGTGGGCGGCGTGGGTGGCCGAGCCCTGGAAGAGCGAGCCGGTGGCGACGCCGATGGTGGGCGCGGCGGCGGCGGTCCAGCCGTGGCAGGAGGTGCAGGTCGACGCGCCGGTGTTCCACGGCAGGGCGGCGCTCGCCGTGGCGCTGAACGGGGCGGCGGTGGCGACGCCGCCGGAGTGGCAGTAGGTGCTGGCGCAGGTGTAGTTGGGCGCGCTGGTGGTGCTGGTGTAGCTGCCGCCCGACTGGTTGAGCAGCGCCGGCAGCGCCGAGGTGGAGAAGGCCACGTCCTTGTTGCCGTCGACGTGGCGGGCCGGCGTGGCGATGACCGAGCTCGAG
Source organism: Anaeromyxobacteraceae bacterium (assembly GCA_035719085.1). GTDB lineage: Bacteria > Myxococcota > Myxococcia > Myxococcales > Anaeromyxobacteraceae > JADKCZ01. The sequence continues at coordinate 1,124 of DASTGK010000018.1, read as the reverse complement.
TTGTCGGCCATGGTCGCGGCGTGGCACTCGTCGCAGGTGTAGCCGTACTGCGTCAGGTGCTTGGCGTGCTTGGCCGAGAGGTCGGTCGCGGAGACGGCCGAGGTGGCGTGGCAGGAGGTGCAGGTCCCCACCGTGCCGGTCGCGGTCCAGGAGACCGACACGGTCGTGGCGCTGGCCTGGCCGAGCGGCTTGGCGTTCGAGTGGCAGTAGTTGGTGCAGCTCGGCTGCGTGTAGGTCGGCGTGACGCCCTGGCTGGTGGCCGGGGCGGACCAGGCCCAGGCGGTCAGGCCGTCGGCGTGGGTCTCGTCGCCGTTGGCCGGGAGCACGTGGCAGACGGTGCAGGCCTTGCCCGACATCACCGCGCCCGTGAGGACGTGCTTGCCGTGGGCGCCGACGCCGACCGCGGTGTAGACCTTGTTGCCGCGGGTGTCGACGGCGTTGGCGTCGCCCGCAGGGGCCGCCCGCACGTCGAGCCGGTCGACGACGGTGCCGTCGGCCACGGTGATGTCGCCGTGGCAGCTGGCGCAGCCCTTGGTGGGCCGGTTGAGGGTGCCGTTGATGTGAGTCGCCTTGGCGGCGGCCGAGAGCGTCTTGGCGACCGGGTCGTAGCCGGCGTTGCCGAAGATGCCGTGGCAGGCGTCGCAGGAGGGGTTCTGGGGGTGGTTGGCGTTGGTCGCGGTGGTCACCGGCGGCGGCGCCCCGTGGCACTGCGTGCAGCCGACGACGAAGGTGGCGGTCCAGTTGGGCGTGGGGGTGGTGCCGCCGGTGAGCTGCGCGCCGTGGCACCAGTTGGTGCAGGTCGGCGTGGTGGGCCACCCGGCGAGCGCCACGGCGCCGGTGGCCGGCGTCGGCACCGTGGCGTTGGCGGTGGCGAGCGCGCCCCAGGCCACGTCGGCCTGCCCGTCCTGGTGGTTCTTGGTCAGGTGGCAGTCGGTGCAGAGCAGCGGCAGCGAGCGATAGGTGGCGGAGGAGACGTGCTTCACGTGGGCGCCGCCGCCCGTCACCGCCCCAGTGGGCGCGGGCGTCGCCACCGCCGGCGGCGCGGCCAGCTGCGCCGCGTCGCCGCCCGCGAAGGTGGCGCGCGGCGTGGCCGAGGCGTCGCCGTGGCAGGTGGTGCACTTCGC
>DASTGK010000017.1:0-2369 GCA_035719085.1 Anaeromyxobacteraceae bacterium | reverse complement strand
GTCGTCTACACGGTCTCGGAGGACGCGCTCGCGGCGGTGCCCCGCGCCTACCGCGAGGCCTCGCTCGCGCTCGGCGCGACGCGCTGGGAGACGGCGTTCCGGGTGGTGCTGCCCGCCGCCGCGCCGGGCGTGCTCGCCGCGATCGTGCTCGGGTTCGGGCGCGCCATCGGCGAGACCATGATCGTGCTCATGGCGTCGGGGAACGCGGCGATCACGTCGTGGTCGTTCGGCGACTCCATCCGGACGCTGCCCGCCACCATCGCCGCCGAGATGGGCGAGGTGGTCTTCGGCGGCGGCCACTACGCCGTGCTCTTCTTCATCGGCATCGAGCTCTTCCTGTTCACCTTCGTCCTCAACAGCCTGGCGGCCGTCGTGGTCCGCCGGCTGGTGAAGCGCATGTCCGGGGCCCTCGCGTGAGCCTCGCCTCCCGCAAGGCCGTGGGCGCCGGCCTGGCCGGCGTCACCGGCGCCGCCGCGCTCCTCGTCGTCCTGATGCTCGGCTTCATCCTCTGGGACGTGGTGGCGGGCGGCTGGTCGCGCCTGTCGCTCGAGTTCGTCACCCAGTCCCCGACCGAGGGGATGACCCAGGGCGGCATCTTCCCCGCCATCTACGGCACCGCCGTCCTCACGCTCCTCATGACGGTGGCGGTGATGCCCGTGGGCGTCCTCACCGCCGTCTACCTGCACGAGTACGCCCCGCGCGGCTCGCGCCTGGCCGAGGCGGTGCGGGTGGCGGTGCAGAACCTGGCCGGCGTCCCCTCCATCGTCTTCGGCCTGTTCGGCGTCGGCTTCTTCATCCAGTTCGTGGGCCGCGGCCTGGACCGCGCCCTCTCGCCCGAGGGGGAGCTCCACTACGGGCAGCCCTCGCTCGTCTGGGCGGCGCTGACGCTGGCGGTGCTGACGCTGCCGGTGGTCATCGTCTCCACCGAGGAGGCGCTGCGCGCCGTGCCGCGCGAGTGGCGCGACGCCTCGCTGGCCCTCGGCGCCACCCGCTCGCAGACGCTGGCGCGGGTCATCCTGCCGAGCGCCGTCCCCGGCATCCTCACCGGCGCCATCCTGGCCGTGGCCCGCGGCGCCGGCGAGGTGGCCCCCATCCTCTTCACCGGGGTGGCCTACTTCCTCCCCGACCTGCCGAACGGCCTCTTCAGCCAGTTCATGCACCTCGGCTACCACGTCTACGTGCTGGCGACCCAGTCGCCCGACGTCGAGGCGACGCGCCCGCTGCTGTACGCCACGGTGCTGGTGCTGCTGTCGCTCACGTTCCTCCTCAACCTCATCGCCATCGTCCTGCGGATGCGCACCCGCCGCGCCGCCGAGGCCGGGCACTAGGACCCATGAGCCCCGAGACCGCCGCCCCGCCGCCCCGCCCCAAGATGGAGGCGCGGCACCTCGAGATCGCCTACGGCCCCAAGGCGGCCGTCAAGGACGTCTCGCTCACCCTGCCGGACAAGCAGGTGACGGCCCTCATCGGCCCGTCCGGCTGCGGCAAGTCCACCTTCCTGCGCGCCCTCAACCGGATGAACGACCTCATCCCGAGCGCCAGCATGAAGGGCGAGGTGCTGCTCGACGGCGAGAGCGTGGTCGACGGCCGGCTCGACGTGGTGGAGCTGCGCCGGCGCGTCGGCATGGTCTTCCAGAAGTCCAACCCGTTCCCGAAGTCGATCCACGAGAACGTGGCCTACGGCCTCAAGGTGGCCGGGCAGAAGGACAAGGCCTTCCTGGCGGAGCGGGTGGAGCGGTCGCTGCGCAACGCCGCGCTGTGGGACGAGGTGAAGGACCGGCTCCACGAGAGCGCCCTCGGCCTCTCCGGCGGCCAGCAGCAGCGGCTCTGCATCGCCCGGGCGCTGGCGGTCGAGCCCGAGGTGCTGCTCATGGACGAGCCGGCCAGCGCGCTCGACCCGATCGCCACCGCCAAGATCGAGGACCTGATCCACGAGCTGAAGGACCGCTACACCATCGCCATCGTCACCCACAACATGCAGCAGGCGGCCCGCGTCTCCGACCAGACCGCCTTCTTCTACATGGGCGAGCTCATCGAGGCCGGCCCCACCGAGCAGATCTTCACCAACCCGCGCGAGACCCGCACCGAGGACTACGTCACCGGCAAGTTCGGGTAGGCTCGCCCAGGTGACCGGACCAACCATGGCCAAGACCCACACCGACAAGGCCTACGAGGCCGAGCTCACCCGGCTGCGCGAGCAGCTCCTGGAGATGGGCGGCCTGGTCGAGGCCGCCATCGCCGGCAGCGTCCGCGCCGTGGTCGAGCGCGACGCCGCCCTGGCCGAGCAGGTCAAGCTGAAGGACCTGCGCGACAAGCTGCTCACCATGGGCGGCAAGGTGGAGGCGGCCATCGCCGGCAGCGTGCGCGCC
>DASTGK010000016.1:0-12467 GCA_035719085.1 Anaeromyxobacteraceae bacterium | reverse complement strand
GCCGCAGCGGCCGCTTCGGCCCCAACCCGCCGACCTACAAGGACCTGAAGCTCGAGCCGGCCGAGCCGCGCGTCTCGGACAAGCTGGTGGCGAGCTGGCGCGGGATCTGGCTCGACGCCGGCCCCGGCGAGGCCGTGCCCGCGCCGCGGATCGAGTGGCAGAAGGACGGCAAGGCGGTGCCGGCGCTCGACGGCAAGAAGGAGCTGCCGGCCGGCACGGCGCGCAAGGGGGAGCGCTGGCGCTTCACCGTGACCGCCCCGGCCGGCCCGGCCGCCGGCGCCACCGCCACGAGCGAGGAGCGGCTCGTCCTCGACACCGCCCCGACGCCGCCCGAGGTGCGCATCGAGCCGGCCAAGCCGGCGCGCGGCGGCCAGGTGAAGGCGGTCGTCGCCGCGCCGTCGTCCGACCTCGACGGCGACCAGGTCACCTACCGGATCGACTGGCTGCTCGACGGCCTGGAGACCGGCGTGACCGGCGAGACCTTCCCCGGCGACCGGCTGCGTCGCGGGCTGCTCCTCACGGCGCGCGCCGTGGCGAGTGACGGCCAGCTCTCCTCGGCGCCGGCGCTGGCCGACGCCCGCGTCGCCAACACGGCGCCGGGCGCGCCGGAGGTGACGCTCGAGCCGCAGCACCCGCGGCGCACCGACGTGGTCAAGGCGCAGGTGGCCAAGCCGGCGGTCGACCCCGACGGCGACCGGCTCGGCTACCGCTACCGCTTCCTGGCCGACGGCAAGCCCCTGCCGCTCCCCGCCGCCTCGCCCGAGCTGCCGGCCGGGGTGGTGCGCAAGCACCAGAAGGTGCAGGTGGAGCTGCGCGCCTACGACGGCGACGCCGAGGGGCCGGCCGCCACCGCCGAGGTGCTGGTCGAGAACTCGCCGCCCACGGCGCCGCGGCTCGAGATCCACCCGGCCCGCCCGCGCAAGGGCGAGGCGCTGCACGCCTCGCTCACCGCCCCGTCGGAGGACGCCGACGGCGACGCGGTCACCTACCGCTGGGAGTGGACCAAGAACGGCGCGCCGCTGGCGCTGGCCGGCGACCCGCGCGAGGTGCCCGGCGGCGAGGTGGCGCGCGGCGACCGGTTCGAGGTCACCGTCACGCCCTCCGACGGCGAGGTGACCGGCCCGGCCGCCGCCGCCGTGGTCACCGTCGTCAACACGCCGCCCGAGCCGCCCCGCGTCGCCGTCGAGCCGCGCCACCCGCGCGGCGGCGAGCCGCTCACGGTGAAGGTGCTCGAGCCGGCCCGCGACGCCGACGGCGACGCCGTGCGGCTCAACGTGGCCTGGACGCGCGAGGGGCGCCCCACCGGCTCGTCGGGCGACACGCTCCTGCCCTCCGCCTTCCGCAAGCACGAGCGGGTGCGGGCCGTGGTGACCCCGACCGACGGCCAGGAGTCGGGCGTGCCGGTGGCCGACGAGGTGGTGGTGGAGAACGCGCCGCCCGGCGCGCCGGTGGTGGCCTTCTCCACCGACCGGCCCACCGTCACCGCGCCGCTCAAGGTGCTGGTGAAGACGCCCGCCGCCGATCCCGACGGCGACCCGGTCAGCTACCGCTACCGCTGGCTCCGCAACGGCTCGCCGGTGCTCCTGCTCGGCGCCGAGGGGGTGAAGGAGGGCGGCTGGACCTCGGCCAACGAGGTGCCGGTCAACCTGCTCGCCAAGGGCCACCGCTGGGAGGTGGAGGCGCAGGCCTTCGACGGCGAGGCCTACGGCCCGTCCGGCCGCGCCGCGGTGGTCATCGCCAACAGCCCGCCGCCCCCGCCCGCCGTCGCCTTCTCGCCGGCGCAGCCGCGCCGCATCGACGGCCTCTCGCTCGTGGTGAAGCAGGCGCCCGACGCCGACGGCGACCAGGTGACCTGGCGCGTCGCCTGGACCCGCAACGGCCAGAAGGTCGACGTGCCGGCCGACCAGCTGCAGATCCCGCGCGGCCTGCCGCGCAAGGGCGAGCGCTGGGCGGTCGAGGTGACGGCGCTCGACGGCGAGGCCGAGGCGGCGCCGGTGCGCGCCGAGGTGGTCATCGCCGACACCGCGCCGAGCGGCGTCGGGCTGGCGCTCTGCGACGGGCCGGTCGCGTCGGGCACCGTGCCGGAGGTGCGGGTGGTGGCGCCGGCCACCGACGCCGACGACGACGCCGTCACGTACCGCTACGAGTGGACGCTCAACGGCAAGGCGGTGGCGGGCGGCACGAGCGCCCGCTTCCCGCAGCCGCTCAAGAAGCACGACGTGGCCCGCGTGCAGGTCACCCCGTGGGACGGCGAGGCGGCCGGCCCCTCCAGCGTGGCCGAGTGCGCCGCCCGCAACACGCCGCCCACCGCGCCGGTGGCGGCGCTCGACCCGGCCGAGCCGACCGCCCTCACCGGCCTGTCGGTCCGCATCCAGAAGCCCTCGGCCGATCACGACGGCGACGCGGTCACCTACCGCTACGTCTGGTCGCGCGACGGGCTCCCGTACTCGCTCGAGGGGCCGCTGGCGCCGCCGCGCACGCTCCGCCACAAGGAGGTCTGGCGCGTCGAGGTGGTGCCGAACGACGGCGAGGAGGACGGCGCGCCGGTGGTGCTCACCGCCGTCGTCCGCAACACGCCGCCGCCCGCCCCGTCGGCGGTGGTGAAGCCGCTCAACCCGACGGCCGGCGCCCTGCTCACCTGCGACGCGGTGGTGCCCGACCGCGACGCCGACCAGGAGCCGGTGACGGTCCACTACCGCTGGCTGCGCAACGACAAGGTCGAGGCGGCGGGCCAGGACTTCCCGGTGCTGCCGGCCCACGTCGTCAAGCGCGGCGAGCGCTGGCGCTGCGAGGCCTGGTCGACCGACGGCACGGCCGAGAGCGGCCGCGGCGTGGCCGAGGTGACGGTCCAGAACAGCCCGCCGAGCGCGCCACAGCTCGTCATCGAGCCCGACCCGGCCCGCACCAAGGACGACCTGACCTGCCGCGTGGCCGTGCCCTCGGTCGATCCCGACGGCGACGAGGTCGGCTACACCTACGCGTGGTGGCGCAACGAGCGGCCGCTGCCGGCCGGCGCCGACCCGACGCGCCAGCCGGCGAGCGCCAGCTCCAAGGGCGCCCGGTTCCGCTGCGCGGTCACGCCGAGCGACGGCACCATCCCGGGTCCGGCTGCCACCGCCGAGCGGACCGTGGCCAACTCGCCTCCGGGCGCCGCCCGGGTGCGGCTCACCCCGGCCGCGCCCAAGGCCGGCCAGCCGATCCGCTGCGAGGTGACCGGCAAGGCGGAAGATCCGGATGGCGACGCGGTGCGTTACCGCTTCCGCTGGGAGCGGAACGGGACCCCGCAGCCCTTCGCCGAGACCTCGGACGAGGTCCCGGCCCGGGTGCTCAAGGCGGGCGACCGCTGGCGCTGCGTGGTCGTCCCGACCGACGGCGACCTCGACGGGCCCGAGGCCGGCAGCGAGGAGAGCCAGATCGGCGTCGGGCCGTGAGTTTTTTCTCCCCGCGGGCGGCCGATGAGGGTCGGCCGCCTGCGCGGAAACGGCATCTTCTGGGTAACCCGACGAGGGGTCCAACTCGTTGACTACCCGAATGGTTTCTTCTATCGTCGCCAGGTTTTCCATGGGCCTTTTGCCCGGGTGGGGTGTCCCTTGAACCAGCGTGCTCTCGTCCTCGCGGCCCTCTGCGGCTCCTTCCTCGCGGCGCCGGCCTCGGCGCAGACCCAGGCCGGCAAGGCGGCGCGCGACGCCGGCCTCACCGCCGACGAGAAGCTGGCCCGGTCGGCCGAGCACCTCGTGCGGATGAAGGGGGCCATGCAGCGGGTCCTCGCCCGCGTCGAGGAGGCGCGGAACGAGAAGGACGTGGTGAAGCTCAACTGCGTCAACGAGAAGCTGACCCAGGTGAAGGGGCTGCTCAAGGTGGCGGAGCAGTCGGACGTGGCGCTCCACGAGGCGATCGCCAACAAGGATCCCTCGGCCGACGCCGAGTTCGCCAAGGTCGGCATCGCCCGGACCAAGATCGAGGGGCTTCAGAACGACGCCGATCAGTGCATCGGCCAGCTGGCCTACGTCGTCGACGAGAAGACGACGGTCGAGGTGCAGCAGCCGGCCGGCCTCGCCAACCGCGGCAGCGATGATCGCTGGCGCGGGCGGGGCTACGGCTCGCTGCCGCCGGCGCCGCCGGTGCGCCGGCCGCAGTCGGCCAGCACCTTCCAGTAGCGGGACCTGGGTGGGGGCGCCGGGCGACCGGCGCAGGGGGTAGCCGCCCGCTCGGCGCGGGCCGGTGAACGTCGTACGCAGAGAGGGGCACCTGAGACATGTCGAGCCTGACCACGAGAATGGCGCTCGCCGCGCTGCTGCTGGGGAGCGCCTCCCCGGCCTGGGCCGGAGCCGGGAACGGCATCCGGTTCGGCGGCAGCGAGGGGCGGCTGCACCCCTTCCTCGAGCTCGAGGGGCGGTACGACTCGAACGTCTACGTCAACGCGTTCGGCACCCAGGCCTCCGACTTCATCGTCCACACCCGGCCCGGCCTGACCCTCGAGGTGCCGGGCGAGCTGGCCACCGTCGAGCTCACGGCCCAGCTCGACTGGGCCAAGTACCTCGGCGCCGACGACGCCGCCACCAAGGACCTCTCCAAGCTCTACGCCGAGTCGCAGCTCCGCGTCGGCGTCAACGAGAAGGGGACCGTCGCCCTGCTGGTGGAGGACCTCTTCCGGCGCAGCGACCGGCCCCAGGCCCTCTCCTTCAACGCGGGCGTCATCTCCAACTTCAACGACCTGAGCCTGGCGGTGCCGTGGCACCCGGGCGGCGGCGCGCTCGCCGTCACCGTGAACGGCGGCTGGTCGCTCGAGACCTACCAGCAGTTCTTCTCCGGCTTCGTCTGCAGCGGCAGCACCAGCCCGCTCTGCAACACCGACAACCTCTCCAAGCTCGGCTACAACGAGCTGCGCGGCGGCCTCGAGGTGCGCTGGAAGTTCCTGCCCCGCACCGCGGTGGTGGTCTCCGGCGGCGCCTTCAAGCGCCTCCCCAACGACACCGCCTTCTCGCTCGACGCGGCCGGCTACCGCGCCCAGGCCGGGCTCACCGGCCTCATCACGCCGCACGTGGCGGCCACCATCGAGGCCGGCTACGGCAGCACCTTCTCCACCACGCCGTCGCTCGGCACCTGGCTCCTCACCGCCGACGCCGAGTGGCTGCCGACCGAGACCGCCAGCGTCAAGGTGGGCTACGCCCACGACTACGCCGTCGACCCGGGCCTGCTGCAGACGGCCCTCTACGACGTGCACCGCGTCTTCCTCGACGCCAAGCAGCAGCTGGCCGGCCGCTTCACGCTCAAGGCCAAGGCCTCGCTCGACCGGCTCGGCTTCGCCGGCAGCTCGGCCGACACGGTCCTCCTCCGGGCCGAGCCGAGCGTCGAGGCCGAGGCCACCCGCTGGCTGCGCTTCGCGCTCGCCTACGCCTTCACCGACCGCGCCTCCTCGAACCAGGCCGGCTTCACGCTGCCGGCCCGGGATTACTCGAAGAGCGAGGTCTGGCTGAAGGCCGTCTTCACCTACTAGCCCGGTGCGCCGCGGCGGCGCGGGCGGGCGGGGCCGGACCGGCCTCGCCTCGCCCCCGGGCCGCGGCGTATCCTGCGCCGCATGCCCGCCCGCCGCGCCGTCGCCGCCGCCGCCCTCCTCCTCCTCGCCGCGGGCTGCGCGGCCCACCCCCGCTCCACCGCCGCCCTGCCCGAGCCGCCGTCCGTGGCGGCCGCGGTCGAGCTCGGGGCCTCGACGCTCGGCCCGGCCGACGTCATCGAGGTGCGCGTCTTCCAGGAGCCGGAGCTCTCCGGCGTCTTCCAGGTCGGCCCGCAGGGCGACATCGTCTTCCCGCTCTGCAAGCTGGTGGTGGTGAGCGGCCTCACCGCCAACGGCGCCGCCGAGAAGCTGCGCACCTGCCTCCTCGACGGGTTCATGCGCGACCCGCAGGTCTCGGTGCTGGTGAAGGAGTACAACTCCAAGAAGGTCTTCGTCTTCGGCGAGGTGCAGAAGCCCGGCACCTTCGCCTTCGAGGACGGCATGTCGGTGGTCCAGGCCGTGACCCTGGCCGGCGGCTTCACCCGCAACGCCTCGCAGAACTCCACCTCCGTCACCCGGCGCGTCAACGGCCAGGAGGTGAAGGTGAAGGTCAACGTGCAGGACATCGCGCTCGGCAAGGCGCCCAACTTCACGCTCGAGCCGGGGGACATCGTCTATGTCCCCGAGTCCCTCTTCTGACTTGTCTCCCTCTCCCCCTCGGGGGAGAGGGCCGGGGTGAGGGGGCTGCGCCCTGGGTCCACCGGGCGTCCCACCGGCCGAGACGCGCCCGCCGCGTCCCGTGCACGAACCCCGGATCCCGGCCTGATCGCTGGCCCCGGCGCGTGGCCCGCCCGCTGCAACCGGGTCGGCCATGCTGGCTCGCGTCCGCTCCGCCGCCGTCATCGGCATCGAGGCCGTCTCCGTCGACGTCGAGGTCGAGACCTCCCTCGGCCTGCCGGCCTTCCACCTCGTGGGGCTGGCCGGCGGCGCCGTGGCCGAGGCGCGCGTGCGCGTGCTGGCGGCGGTGCGCGCCTGCGAGGTGCAGCTCCCGGCCAAGCGCGTGGTCGTCAACCTGGCGCCGGCCGACCTCAAGAAGGAGGGGGCCGGCTTCGACGTGCCCATCGCCGTGGCGCTGCTCGCCGCCAGCCAGGAGCTGCCGCAGGCGGCGCTCGACGGCATCGTCTTCCTCGGCGAGCTCTCGCTCTCCGGCGAGGTGAAGCCCGTGCGCGGCGTGCTGCCGGCGGCCATCGCGGCGCGCCGCGCCGGGGCCCGCGCCCTGGTGGTGCCCGAGGCCAACGCCCACGAGGCGGCGGTGGTGGCCGGGCTCACCGTCCACGCCGTGCGCCACGTCGGCCAGGTGGTCGCCTGGGCGCGCGGGGCGGCGCCCCTGCCCAACCTCCCGCCGCCGCCGGCCGCCGAGCCGGACGGCCCCGGCCCGGATCTCGCCGACGTCTCCGGCCAGGAGCACGCCAAGCGGGCGCTCGAGGTGGCGGCCGCCGGCGGCCACAACCTGCTCCTCTTCGGCCCGCCCGGCAGCGGCAAGACGATGCTGGCGCGCCGCCTGCCCGGGCTGCTGCCGCCCCTCGACTTCGAGGAGGCGCTCGAGGCGACGGTGGTCCACAGCGTGGCCGGCCTCACCCGGCACCGCGGGCTCCTCGCCGAGCGCCCCTTCCGCGCGCCGCACCACTCCATCTCGGACGCCGGGCTGGTGGGCGGCACCTCCACGCCGCGGCCGGGCGAGGTGTCGCTGGCCCACCACGGCGTCCTCTTCCTCGACGAGCTGCCCGAGTTCCGGCGCCACGTCCTCGAGGCGCTGCGCCAGCCGGCCGAGGACGGCGAGGTGACCATCGCCCGCGCCGGCCGCAGCGTCACGTACCCGGCGCGCTTCGCGCTGGTGGCCGCCATGAACCCGTGCCCCTGCGGCCACCACGGCGACACGGTGCGGCGCTGCCGCTGCACGCTGCAGGAGCTGCAGCGCTACCGCCGGCGCATCTCCGGCCCGCTCCTCGACCGGATCGACCTGCACGTGGACGTCCCGGCGGTGCCGGCGCGGGCGCTCGGCCTGCCGGGCGGCGGCCCCGCCTCGGCCGAGGTGCGCGAGCGGGTGGCGCGGGTGCGCGCCGTCTCGCTCCAGCGGGCGCCGAAGGCCCGGCTGAACGCCCGGCTGCGCGGGGCGCTCCTGCGCCGGCTCTGCGCGCCCGACGAGGCGGGGCGGGCGCTCCTCGCGGCCGCGGCCGAGAAGCTCGGCCTCTCGGCGCGGGCCCACGACAAGGTGCTGCGCGTGGCGCGGACCATCGCCGATCTCGACGCCTCCGACGCCGTCCGCGAGGTCCACGTGGCGGAGGCCATCCAGTACCGGGCGCTGGACCGCCCGGCCGGCTGATCAACCGGCCGCGACGAGCGGCCACGAGCCCCGCCGCCGGCGGGAGAAGGACGAGGCGAAGGATGAGCAAGCTGTCGGAGCGGATGAAGGCGCTGGCCCAGGCCCTGGGCGGCATCGAGAAGCAGTTCGGCAAGGGGGCGATCATGCGGCTCGGCGAGGAGCACGAGCCGGCGCCGGTGGCGGTCGTGCCGACGGGCTCACTGGGGCTCGACCTGGCCCTCGGCGTCGGCGGCCTGCCGCGCGGCCGGGTGGTCGAGATCTTCGGCCCCGAGTCGTCGGGCAAGACGACGCTGGCGCTGCACGCCATCGCCGAGGTGCAGCGGCAGGGCGGGGTGGCGGCCTTCGTCGACGCCGAGCACGCGCTCGACGTGGGGTACGCCCGCAAGCTGGGCGTGAACCTCGCCGACCTGCTCGTGTCGCAGCCCGACACCGGCGAGCAGGCGCTCGAGATCGCCGAGCAGCTGGTCCGGTCGGGGGCGGTCGACCTCATCGTCGTCGACTCGGTGGCGGCGCTCGTGCCCAAGGCCGAGATCGAGGGGGAGATGGGCGACGCCCACATGGGCGTGCAGGCGCGGCTCATGAGCCAGGCCCTGCGCAAGCTCACCGCCGTGGTGTCGCGCAACCAGTCGCTCGTCGTCTTCATCAACCAGATCCGGATGAAGATCGGCGTGGTCTTCGGCAACCCGGAGACCACCACCGGCGGCCACGCCCTCAAGTTCTACTCGTCGGTGCGGCTCGACATCCGGCGCATCGGCGCGGTGAAGGAGGGCGAGGCGGTGGTGGGCAGCCGCACGCGCGTGAAGGTGGTGAAGAACAAGGTGGCGCCGCCCTTCCGCGAGGCCGAGTTCGACATCCGCTACGGCGTGGGCGTCGACCGGTTCGCCGAGGCGATCGACCTGGCCGTGGAGCGGGGGATCGTCGAGAAGTCGGGGGCCCACTTCGCCTTCGAGGGGGAGCGGATCGCCCAGGGGCGGGAGCGGGCGGCCGAGTGGCTGCGCGCCAACCCGGCCGCCTTCGAGCGGCTGGCGGCGCGGCTGAAGGAGCCGGCCGAGGCCGTCCCGGCGCCGGTCCCGGAGCCGGCCGCGGCGTAGCGCCCTCCGCCCCTGCGCCGGCCGCGCTCGCGGCGCGGGGCCGGCGCGGGCGAGCCGCGCTCAGAAGAAGAAGTAGCGGATGGTGAAGTTGGTGACCCAGCGGTCGCCGAAGCGCAGGGCCGGCGTCTCCAGGCCGCCGATGCGGTAGGGGTGGCCGAAGTGCAGCCGCAGCAGCAGCGGGCCGAGCAGCATGTTGACGCCGAGCACGCCGGTGAGCGTGCGCGAGTCCCAGGCGCCCGGCTCGAAGGAGCCGTCGGCGAAGCGCTTCGTCTCGTAGCGGTTGAAGACGCCGCCGAAGTCGAGGGCCGCCACCCCCTCGATGGTGTCGAAGATGACCAGCTTCAGCACCGGGTCGAGCGGCACCTGCAGCTCCAGGTTGGCGACGTAGTAGTGCTGGCCGATGAGGTAGGCGAGGTCGAAGGGGGAGTAGCCGCGCAGGTTGTCGGCGGAGGAGAGCCACCAGCTCCGCTCCCAGAGCCGGCCGGTCTCGTTGGGCGAGAAGCTGGTGGCGCCGGCGAGGCGCAGCATGAGGTTGGAGCGGCCCACCAGCTGCCACCAGTGGCCGAGGTCGAAGCGGGCGAAGCCGTGGACCGCCTGCCTGGTCGGCAGCCAGCCGCCGCCCACCTCGAGCAGCGCCGAGCTGCCGTCGAGCGGGCCGGTCAGCTCGTCGAAGCGGACGCTGTCGTAGCCGTAGCGCAGGGTGGGCGCCAGGGTCGGGTGGACGCCGCCGTTCTTCTGGCGCCAGGCCTCGGTGGTCGGGTAGGGGCCGGTGGTGGTCTGGACGCCGCCGCAGGCGAGCGTCAGCGCCCCGCTGAAGTCGGTGAGGCAGTAGCGCTCCACGCCGCCCGCCGTGAGCTCGACCTCGAAGCGCTGGAAGCGGTCGAGCGGGAAGCGCAGCGCGCCGACGGCGCCGAAGTCGCGCTGGTAGTAGGCGAGCGCCGGGTCGATGCGGTCGAGCTGCTGCTGCACGAAGTGGAAGGCGCCCACCGCCCAGCTGGTGCGGCGCGAGCGGTTCTCGAAGAGGGCCAGCCCCTGGGTGTAGGCGAGCGAGCCGAAGATCGAGAGGTCGAGGAAGAAGACGTGGTCGCGCAGGTAATCGTCGAAGAGGACGGCGGCTCGCCCGGCGACGGCGCTGCCGGTGGCGCCGCCGAAGATGATGCCGGTCTCCGGGCGCCAGTTGTGGAGCGCCAGCGCCTCGTAGGGCTTCGGCCGGACCGGCAGCTCCTCGGCCGGGATGGGCAGCACCTCGCCGGCCGGGGGCGCCACCGGCACGGCCGGCTCGTCGAGCCAGGCCACCTTGGGCACCTCGACCAGCCGGAAGTGACCGCCGTGGAAGGTGGTGGCCAGGATGCCGCGCGCCTTGGGCGCCACCGCCGGCGTCTTGAGGCCGGTGGTGAAGTCGGTGACGCGCCGCACCGTCCCCTTGTCGAGCAGCATGACGTCCGGCTTGCCGGCGGCGGTGCTGGTGTAGAGGACCGAGCCGTCGGCCTGCGGGTGGGGCGAGCGGTCGTCGGCGGGCGCGGTGGTGAGCCGGGTGCGCGCTCCGGTGGCCACGTCGATGCGGAAGAGGTTGAACCTGCCGTGGTCGGTGGCGTCGGAGGAGCAGTAGATGCCGTCCGGCCCCCAGGCCAGGTCGCGCTCGGCGAAGAAGTCGTCGGTGAGCCGGCGCGCCTCGCCGCCCTCGGCGGCGACGACGTAGACGTCCTGCTGGCCGTCGGCGGCCACGCCCACGAAGGCGATGTGGCTGGCGTCGGAGGAGAAGGCGGGGTCGGCGATCCGGTAGAAGGTCCCGCCGCCGGGCGCGCGGATCTCCAGCCGGTGGGCGCGGCCGAGCTGCAGCTTGGGGAGCTGCTCCTCCTTCACCGGCAGCCGCCGCCAGCGGCGCACCGTCAGCACGTCGCCCGAGCCGGCCTGGGCGGAGTAGGCCAGCACCCCCTCGGCCAGGGCCAGCACGTTGTAGTCGATGGGGTGGAGCGACTCGGCGCCGGGCACCGAGTCCTCGGCGACCTCGAGCGCGCCGCGCGGGTTGCGCAGGTCGGCGAGGACGACGCGGGCGCGCCCCTTCTCGCGGTCGAGGACGCGCGCCAGCACGGCGTTGCCGTCGGGCGAGGCGGTGAAGGCCTCCACCTCGCCGCCCGGCAGCCCGCGCAGCTCGCGCACCTGCGGCAGGTCCTGCTGCACGCGGCCGTACTCGGCGAAGTAGCGCTTCTTGAGCCAGGCGTGCCAGCGGGCGTCCACCTGCTCCACCGGCTCGGAGAGGACGCGCCGCACCAGGCCGCCGAAGTTGCGCTGCCCGGCGAGCGCCCCGCCCCCCTGGCCGCCGTCGCCGAGCAGGTAGGCGTTCTCGATGAAGGCCTGGATCTTCTCGCGCCCGTAGACCTCGGCGATGAAGGCGATGCGCGCCTGGCCGAGCTTGTAGGTGGGGATGTAGCCGCGCAGCCGGTCGTCGGCGAAGTCGACGACCTGGTAGTGCTTCGACGGATCCGGGTTCCAGACGAGGTCGCGGAGGAACCCGTCGGTCTCCACGTCGAGGCCGCCCTTCGTGTAGAACTCGGCGATCCCCTCGACGAACCAGAGCGGCAGGAGCTGGATGTTGGTGCCGAGCGAGTCCGAGTCGGCCGCGTCCATCATCTTCTGGATGGTGAACTGGTGCACCATCTCGTGGGTCGACACCTCGAGGAAGCGGTCGTGGTCGCCGAAGTACGGGACCGTCATCTTCAGGTCCTGGGGCGAGGTCACGCCGAGCACCGACTCGGTGACCTGGAAGACGTTCTGCGTCTGGAACTCGCGCTGCGTGGCGTAGAGGATGTAGGGGATGCGGCGCGTCGGGCTGTAGGCGAACTCGGCGACGAGCCGGGCGTAGGCGCTGCGGATGGCCGGCAGGGCGCGCCGCGCCTGCGGCTCGGCCGAGCGCGCGTAGTAGAGCCGGATGCCGCCCTTGCCGCCGCCGGGCGCCGGCACGTCGATGAACTCCCAGTCGAAGCGGTACCAGGCCACCTGGTTCTGCCCGGGCCGCTCCGGCACCACGAAGGTCTGCTCCAGGTCGCCGGGGTCGCGGCGCGGGTGCCGGTCCAGCTCGTGGAGCGCCTCGCCGATGTCGGGGGGGTGGAGCATCAGCCCCTGGGCGCCGGCGGCGGCGGGCAGGGCGAGGAGGAGGGCGGAGGCGAGCCGGCGCATGTCGATTCCCGGTGAGGTAGGCGCCGCCCCCGGGGGCGGCAAGCCGAAGGATACCCCGCGCTCGCCAGGGACTCATCGGCCCAGGGGGATGGCCACGCGCGCAGGCTCCACCCAGGGTGATCGGCCAGCGGCCGCGACCCCGGAGGGACGGCGCCAACATGTTCCCTCCCTCTCCCCCACCGGGCTCATGATCCCACACAAGTAGACGGGCCCCATGCCGGCGTGATCTACCGTCGGCATGGGCAAGAAGCCGAGTCGTCGTGCGGTGGTGCGGGGCGAGTTCGCCGGGGTCGATCTTGGAGACAAGCGGCGGAATGATCGG
>DASTGK010000015.1:0-3763 GCA_035719085.1 Anaeromyxobacteraceae bacterium | reverse complement strand
GGCGGCGGCGGCGGGGGCAGGTACTCCTGCGCCGCGGCGGCGGCGGGGAGGGCGAGCACCAGGGCGAGGCCGAGCGCGGCGATCTTCATGTGATGGGTCTCTCCGGGAGGCGGGCGTCGCGGATCAGGGGCGGAAGGTGGCGCTGGCGCGCAGGACGAGCGGGAGCCCGGCCGAGCCGTTCATGGCCACGCCCGTGTCGGCCTCGAAGGAGAAGCCGAGGACGTTGGTCATCCGCACCTCCCAGGCCGCGCCGACGAGCACCCAGCGCCAGGCGCTGTGGTCGCGGGCGGTGGACCAGTCGAGCGCGCCGCGCAGCCAGAGCGGCGTGCCCGGGACGGCGACCCGCACGCCAGGTCGGACGGCCAGGTGCGTGTCGGGCGCGACGCCGAGCGCCAGCGCCAGCTCGGGCCGGATGACCAGCCCGGTGCCGGCGGCCGTCGCGCCGATGTCGAAGCCGGCGCCGGTCTCGAGCTCGAGCAGGCCGGGCTTGCCGTGGGAGAGGCCAGCCTCCACGCCGCCTCCCAGGCCGGCGAAGAAGACGAAGTCGGTGGGTTCTGCCGGCGCGGCGGGCTCGGCCCGGGCCGCCGAGGGGCGGGCGAGGGCCAGCGCGCACGCGGCGATGGCGACGAGGGCGCGCACGGTCACGGGAGAGTACCCTCCGACCCCCCTTGGGGCAAGGTGGGGGGAGCCCCCACCGGCACCGCCACCTGGACGCCGAGCTGGAAGTTGGGCTCGTTGTGCAGGAAGTCGCGGTCCCACCGGAACGCGGCCGAGGCGAGCCAGCTCACCTGCACCGGCCCGGCGAAGAGCACCTGCCGCAGCCCCGCGGCGATCTCGGCGTCGGGCGCGGCCCGCGGATCGCGCTGCTGGACGATCGACCAGAAGGCCTCCTGGTTGCGGCTGGTCCGCTCCACGAAGCCGCCGAGCCGGCCGTCCGGCCCGAAGACGTCGACGCCCAGGTACTGCGAGCCGCCGCCCGGGCCCACCGAGGCGCCGAGGAGCTGGCCGCGGTAGGTGACGCCGAGGTCGTCGCCGTGCGTGTACCAGACGGGCATGCCATCGAGGGTGTTGAGCGGCCGACCCTCGTAGAAGCGGCAGAGCTCCACCTGCACCCGCACCAGGCGGTCGCCGGCGCGGAGCACCTTCTGGAAGCCGGCCACCCAGGCCTGCGTCCGGTCCGGCTCGCGGACGAGCCCCGCCAGGCTGGCGGGGAAGTCGTCGCGCCCCCACTCGCCGTAGAGCTCCACGCCGCCCTCGGGCATGGCCCAGCGGAACCAGCCGGAGGCGATCTGGTTGTCCGCCGGGTTGTCGCCGCCTCTCACCTGTCCCTTGAGGAGCCCCTCGAGGACGGTGAGATAGTGGTCCGACTGCAGGCTCCCGAGCGACTCGACGTAGAGCCGGCCGGCGCCGATGGTGAGGCCGGGCACCCAGCGCGGGGTGTAATCGACCGCCAGCGCGGTGAGCCAGGGGTGGGTCGGCGCCGGGAGGTAGCGCGAGCGGTCGAGCCGCGCCCAGAGGACGAGCGCCTCGACCGTGCCGATGCCGATGTCCACGGGCGCCGAGGTGCCCGCGAAGAGGTGCGGGAAGCCGGGCGCGGTGTCGGTGAGCAGGATGGCGTTGCGCGTGCCCGGGCCGAGCCAGCGGTTCTCGGAGGAGAGGCCGACGGTGGCCCCGTGGAAGTCGGCGCGCAGGGAGCTCTGGCCGAGGGCGGCCGAGCCGAAGGGGCCGGCGCCGAAGCGCTGCGGCAGGTCGATCCCGGCGCCGTACCAGGGGCTCATGAAGGCGAGCTCGCCCGGCTGGCCGGTCGGGACCGTCTCGAACCAGCGGTTCTGCTGCCAGGCCACCTCCGGCTGGACGGCGGCCGAGAGGACGCCGAACCGGGCCGCGACGCCGGCGCTGGCCGTGAGCCCGGCGCCGCGCCCGGCCCAGAGGAGCCCGTCGTTGCCGCCCGACGGGTAGGTCGAGTTCCAGAGCGCGCCGACCCGCGCCGGGAGGGCGATGAGGGAGCGGTCGGGCGGCGCCGCGGCCAGCCGGTCGGTCCACCCGGCGGCGCGCCCCTCGCACAGGGGCGCGAGGCGCAGGCCGCCTCGCCGGATGAGCCCCGGCTCGAGCGGCGCCGCGCCGGCGAGCTGAGCCACGCGCAGGAGGTCGTCCTCCGGCGTGCCGAGGCCGCCGACGGCGACCATCCGGCCGGGGGCGCACGGCGGGATCTCCTCGGCGGGGCGCGCCGCGGCCGGCGCAGCCAGGAGGAGCAGCGGGAGGATGGTCGGGCGCAGGTGGGCGGGCACGAGGAGCGCGAGCCTAGAGGCTGGGACCCGGAGCGTAAAGCCTGGCCGGGGTTGCCCGCGCCCCGCCGAGCCGCTATGGGGTCGCGCGATGACGCCGGCCGAAGCGCTCCCCGAGCCCAGCCTCACCCTCGACACCTCGGGGCTGCTCTGCCCCATCCCCATCGTCAAGACGGCGGCGGCGGTGCGCGGGCTCGAGGTGGGGCAGGTGGTCAAGGTGATCGCCACCGACCCGGGCATCGCCACCGACATGCCGATGTGGTGCAAGGCGACGCGGCACGAGCACCTCGCCACCTTCAAGGACGGCGCGCGCTGGCTCAGCTTCGTGCGCAAGGCCGGCCGCGCCGCGGCGCGCTAGAGGAGACGAATGGGCAAGCCGGGCAAGGCGATCGCGATGATCTCGGGCGGCCTCGACTCGACGCTGGCGCTCGCCATGGTGCGGGCGCAGGGCGTCGAGGTGAAGGCCATCACCTTCTACACCGGCTTCTGCATCACCGAGACGCAGCGGCGCAAGGGCGGGCGGCAGGACGGCACCGTGCCGCAGAACGAGGCGCTGCGCGCCGCCGCCGACCTCGAGGTGGACGTCGAGTACGTCGACATCTCCGGCGCGGGCTACCTCGACATGCTGCTGGCGCCCCGCTACGGCTACGGCGCCAACGCCAACCCGTGTGTCGACTGCCGCATCTTCATGATGAGGAAGGCGAAGGAGATCATGGAGGCCGAGGGGGCCGACTTCGTCTTCACCGGCGAGGTGCTGGGCCAGCGCCCCAAGAGCCAGCGGCGCGACACGCTCTGGGTCATCGAGCGGGAGAGCGGCCTGAAGGGGCGGCTGGTGCGGCCGCTCTCGGCGAAGCTCCTGCCCCCGTCGATCCCGGAGCAGGAGGGGATCCTCGATCGGTCGCGGCTCGGCGACATCAGCGGCCGCGGGCGGGTCCGGCAGATCGCCATGGCGAGGGAGCTCGGCCTCACCGAGTGGCCGCAGCCGGCCGGCGGCTGCTGCTTCCTCACCGACGAGAGCTTCTCGAAGAAGTTCTTCGACATCCTGGGGCAGCGCGAGGCGGCCGGCGAGCCGCGCCGCATCGACCAGGACGACGTGGTGCTGCTCACCACCGGCCGCCACTTCCGGCTCTCGCCCACCGCGAAGCTCATCGTCGGCCGCACCGAGGTGGAGAACGGCGTGCTCGAGACCTACGCCGAGGGGCGCGCCCGGCTGCTCGCCGCGAGGCACAACGGCCCGGTCGCCCTCGTCGAGGGGGAGCCGACCTGGGAGCAGCGGCAGCTCGCCGCCGGCATCGTGGCCCGCTACGGCAAGGGGAAGGACGAGCCCTTCGTCGAGGTGGAGTGGCACGACGCCGACGGCGCCGTCGAGACGCTGGCGGTCGTGCCGGAGCGGGACGAGGCGCGCCTCGAGGCGATCCGGATCTGAATCTCCCTCCCTCTCCCCCCTCGGGGGAGAGGGCTGGGGTGAGGGGGCTGCC
>DASTGK010000014.1:0-12908 GCA_035719085.1 Anaeromyxobacteraceae bacterium | reverse complement strand
GCCTTCCAGCGCCCCAAGGCCGAGGCCCTCAAGCTGCTCGACGCCGTGATGAAGATCTACGGCGCGCCGTAGGCGCCGGGACGGTCCGTCGCAGGCTCGGGAGCGGCGTCCCCGGTGGGGCGCCGCTCCTTTCGTTCCGGGTGAAAAGGACCCCGGTCCGGGAGTTCCCGAAGGGGCCCGCGTGTTTTTCGGCTGCGGCCGAAGTGCCGGAAGGGGTTAGTTTTCCCTTGCCCGTACCGGGCAGCGGGGTTTACAAGGCATCACTTTTCAACCGCGGTCTTCGCTCCGGCGCACCACTCTGGCCACGGCGTTGGCCGCGGCCGACGAGGCGAGGAAAACAGATGCGGCTCTATCCCAAGGTCATCCCCACCATCGCCCGCGAGGTCGTCTCGACCCTCATGCAGGACGGGGACGTCGAGGTGGAGACGCTCCGCATCGCCGACGCCGAGATGGACATGGCGGCGATCATGAAGGAGTACCTCGCCGCGGAGGAGCGGGTGAACGCCGCCACGCGCGAGGCGCTGGAGCGGCGCGGGTACGACCACTCCCGGTTCAACGCCGTGAAGCGCGAGATGGCCGACGTCCGCGGCTTCAAGACCGGCGACGAGGGGATCGAGTACGTCATCGGCCAGATGATCGAGTTCCTGCTCGTCTCCCGCAACGTCGAGGAGGTCTTCTCGGAGGACCACGGCCTCCGGCGGAAGATGAACCTCATCTTCAAGAAGCACCTCGACGTCGACGACGAGATCGATCGCGAGGCCCGCGCCCGCCTGAAGCACCTGCAGGAGGGGACGGTCGCCTACGACGTGGAGTACCAGAAGACCGTCGAGCTTCTCCGCCGCTCTCGTGGCCTGATCTAGCCTCGACGCGCTGATCCCCGGCCGCTCGCGGCCGTCCAGAAATTTGACGGTCGATATCGCCCGACTACCCTGATCGGGTGACGAAGGGCGCGGCCTATTACCGGGGTGTCCGCGGCAGCGCCGCGATCCCGACCGCGCCGCTCGAGCCTGGCGCCGTTCCGGCCGAGGCGCTCGCGCCCGGCGAGATGCGGCGCGTCCCGTTCGCCGGCGAGCTGCTCGGCGCCGCCCGCGTTCGCGGCGCCTTCGCCGCCATCCCCCTCGAGGCCTTCGACCGCGCCGCCGAGGCGCTCGAGGCCGAGGAGCAGGCGGCCTGGCTCCAGCTCGTGCGGCTCTCGTACGGCGAGGGGCGCAACTGGACCCGCGCCGGCAAGAGGGAGCTGATGGCGCGGCTGCGCCTCTCCGAGCGGCGGCTGCTCCGCGTGCTCGACGCGCTCGTGCAGAAGGGCTTCGCCCGGCCGCTCCACCGCGACAACCGCGGCACCCTGTGGCGCGTGGCCCTGGTGCGCGAGGCGCTCGGCGAGCCGGCCGGCGACGACGTGCTCCTGGGCCGTGCCGCGCCGGCGCAAGTCCTGACTCTCCCCCATCGAGGTAGAGGGGGCCGCGAGACAGGTTCCGCTTCGGCCACGGCCACGGCAAACGCAACGGCCACGGCCACGGGTTCGGGTTCCGGTTCGGGTTCGGGTTCGGGTTCGGGTTCGGGTTCGGGTTCCGGGGTGCGTGCCGCCGCTCGTCCGGCCAACCCGCGTGAACGCGAGCTGGCCCGCGCGCTCGCGGCGGCGCGCGGGCAGGAGGGCGATGGCGCGCTCGCGGCGGCGCTGCGCGAGGTGCGCGAGCTCATGGATGAGGGGCAGTCGCACGCGCGGATCGCGGCGGCCATCGAGGCGGTGCGCCGGCGGACGGCGCGGGCCGGCGGCGCGATCGGGACGGGCGGGACGGAGGCGTGATGACGGCGAGGTCGAGCGCGGCGGTGCGGGTGGGGCAGGGGGCAGCGCGGACGGCGGCGACGCCCGCGGCGCCGGGCGATCCGGTCGAGGCGCTGCGCCGGCGGCTCGCCGGCAAGACGGCCCGCGAGCACGTGGTGCTCGACTTCCTGGCCGACGACCTGCGGGAGGCCAGGTCGGCGCTCGCCGTGCTCGAGGGCTACGTCGGCCGCATCGAGGCGGTGCTCGGCGACGCCGAGGTGACGCAGGCGAAGCTGCTCTCGCTCGCCCTCGGCGGCGGGCCGGTGGAGCAGATCGACTACCTGGCCGAGGTCCTGGCCAACGTCCGCCGGCGCGTGGCGCAGGTGGCCGCCAGGATGTAGCGCAAGAACCCTCCGACCCCGCACCCGAACCCGAACCCGTGGCCGTGGCCGTGGCCGTGGCCCGTGGCCCGTGGCCCGTGATCCGTGATCCGTGGCCCGTGCCCTACGGCCTCCGCGCGCCGAAGACCTCGGTCAGCTTCACCGACACCGGCCCGACGTCCACCTCCGACACCGCCGCCACTGGCAGCCGGCGCGCGTCGGTCCCGAGCCAGAGCCAGAGCGGCCGGCTCGGCCCCTTGCCGTCGGCCCGCCGCGCCGTGGCCTCGATGCGCAGCGCCTGGAAGCGGCCGGCCGGCACGTCGACCGGCTCCGGCTTCGGCGCCACCGTCCCCTCGACGCGCCAGTACTTGCCGTTGCCCACCATGTCGAAGCAGATCCGGTCGCCCGGCCCGAGCCGCGCGGCGCGCAGGTAGTAGAGCGCCGACACCGCGTCGAGCGCCTCGCCCTCGCGCGGATAGACGGCGCGCCCCGTCTTCGCCCCCTCGGCGAGCTCCATCGCCACCTGCGGGCCCGGCGGCGCGAGGCGCGTGTCGCTCACCCGGCGCAGCCCGTCCTCGTCCGACTCCTCGCGGTAGCGCTCCGGCCGCAGCGTCCTCGCGTCCACCCAGGAGAGCCCCACCGCCACCAGCCTCTGCAGCGGGCCGAAGCGGGCGGTGTTGCGGGCGCGTCCGGCGAGCGGCACCACCTGGCCCCGCGACATGGGGCGCTCCACCGAGAAGCGGACCTCGCCCACGCGCACCGCGCCGAGCAGCCCGAGGTCCATCGAGAGCACCTCGCCCGGCGCCCAGGGCGGCGGACCGGCCAGCGGCGGCAGCCCGCAGCCAGGCGGGGCGGCGAGGGCGGTGGCGAGCAGGAGGGCGAGCATCCGCCGAGGATGCCCGCGCCCGCCACCGCCGTCTACCGCATGGCCACGGCCGCGCCCGGCACGTAGCGGACGAGCTCGGCCCGCACGCTGCCGACGGCGAAGTCGGCCTCCACCCGCAGCAGCACGTGGCGCGGATCGTCCGAGAACCAGAGCCGCACGTCGCGCTGGGTGCTGAACTGGCCCGTCAGCTCGACGCGGGCCCGCACCTCGACGGCGTCGAAGGCGCCGGCCGGCGTCTCGACCCGCTCCGCGCCGGCCACCTCGGCCGTGAGGGTGAAGAGCTTCGAACCGGTCAGCACCGGCACCTGGTGCCGCTCGCCCGGCCGGAGCGGCTGCAGCCGCAGCCACATGAAGGCGCTCGTGAGATCCTGCGCCGCCGGCGGCACGGCCACGGTCTTCTCGCTGCGCCGGGTCCGGCGCTGCACCGTGACGGTGGCGGTGCCGCTCGCCCGGTCGAAGCGGAGCGAGTCGGCGTGGACGTCGCCCAGCTCCGCGGCCCGCAGGTCGGAGCCGCGCGGCAGGCCGGTCGGGGCGTCCCAGAGGCAGGTGAGGTGCTCGCGGACGTCGAGGAAGCCGACCACCCCCTGGGTCCGCGCCTGGAAGGTGATGGGCCAGACGTCGCCGGCCGGCTGGCCCACGGTGATCTTCCCCTCGCCGGTGGGCAGCCCCAGGTACTTCACCGAGAGCGTGGTCTCCTCGCCGGGCGAGAAGCCGAGCGCCGGCGTGGTGGCGGGGGCGGCGAGGGCGAGGAGGACGAGGGCGATGGAGCGGATCATGGCGTCGGGCTCCCGTGAGAGACGGCGAGGGCGCCCAGCGGTTCTGCACGGCGCAGGCCACGGCCGGAGGGGCCTCGTTCCGGCAGGTTGGCGCGACGGCGTCGACGTGGGAGGGCCGCCGCGGCGCGACGGCCGTGGCGCCATGGCACACGGCGGCGGCCCGGAGGGGCCCGGATCGGCTACCCTGTCGGCCACGCGGCGCGGCCGCGAGGAGGCGCGTGGGATGGCGATCGATCCGGGCTACGACGACGACGAGGACGACAAGGGGGGCTCGCCCGAGGGGGCGGCCCGCCGCTTCGGCGACTTCGACTGCCCGGAGTGCAGCGCCAACAACCCGTACGACGACACCTTCGGGAACGGGGACGAGGTCCGCTGCTTCTACTGCGGCGCCGAGTTCTCGGTCCGGGTGACCGATGGCGGGCGGCTGAAGCTGCGGCTGCTGTAGCGAGCCCCCTCACCCCGGCCCTCTCCCCCGGTGGGGGAGAGGGAGCTGATGCCCGGAGGCTTCTCGCCCGGTGGGGGAGAGGGAGACGATTCAGTGCCGGGCGCCGAAGAGGGCGGTGCCGACGCGGACGAAGGTGGCCCCCTCCTCGACGGCCACCCGCCAGTCGGCGCTCATCCCCATCGACAGCTCGGCGAGGCCGAGCCGGTCGCGCAGCGCCCGCAGCGCCTGGAAGTGCGGGCGCGGGTCGCCCTCGGCGGGCGGGATGCACATGAGCCCCACCGGCTCGAGCGCCGGCAGCGCGCGCACCGCCTCGAGGAGCGCCGGCGCGTCGGCCGGCGCGCACCCGGACTTCCGGGCCTCGCCCCCCACGTTCACCTCGAGGAAGACGCGCACCGTGGCGCCGGCGGCGGCGCAGCGACGCGACAGCTCGCGCGCCAGCTCCACCCGGTCGACCGTGTGGACCCAGGCGACCCGCCCGGCCAGGTACTTGGCCTTGTTGGTCTGCAGCCCGCCGATGAAGTGCCAGGTGAGCTCCGGCAGGTCGGCGAGCGCGTCGGCCTTCTGCCGCCACTCCTGCGCGTAGTTCTCGCCGAAGTGGCGCTGGCCGGCGGCGTAGGCCTCGCGGATGGCCTCGGGCGGCTGCGTCTTGGAGACGGCCACCAGCGTCACGCCGGCCGGCAGCTCGGCCCGCAGCCGGGCCAGGTTCTCGGCGATGCTCACGGCGCGTCCCAGGGCAGGGCGTAGCCGACGCGGCGCAAGAGCGCCAGCGTCTCGTCGAGCGGCAGGCCGATGACGTTGGTGACGCTGCCGCGCACGGCGCGCACGAAGGCGCCGAACAGCCCCTGCACCGCGTAGGCGCCCGCCTTGTCCAGCGGCTCGCCCGTGGCCACGTACCAGGCGATGACCCGTTCGTCGAGCGGCGCCACCTCCACCTCGGTCGAGGCCACCGCGTCCACCTCGAGCCGCACGGCCGGGCGGCGCACGCAGACGGCCGAGATCACCTCGTGCCGGCGCCCGGAGAGGAGCCGCAGCATGCGCGCGGCGTCGGCCGGGCCGGCGGGCTTCCCCAGGATCTGGCCGTCGACCGCCACCGTGGTGTCGGCGGCGAGCACGAGGTCGCCGTGGACCGCCCGCGCCTTCTCCACGGCGACGCGCCGCGCGTAGGCGGCCGGCGCCTCGCCGGGGAGGGGCGTCTCGTCGGTGTGGGCCGGGCGCACCTCGAGCGGGATCCCGAGCCCGCCGAGCAGCTCGCGGCGGCGCGGGCTCTGCGAGGCGAGCGTCAGGACGGGCACGGCGCCGGCCGCTGCGCTAGCCGTTGCGGCCGGGCCCGGCGGGCTGCGCCGAGAACGCCGCGTTGATCTTCACGTCGGCGGCGTCGCGCAGCTTCTTGAGCCAAGCCTGCTGCACCTGCGACTCGCGGCGGTTGCGCAGCCGGGAGGCGATGGCCTCGCGCTCGGCGTCGAACCTGGCCGGGTCGGGCTTCTCGCGCGACTCGACCACCGCCACCACCGGCCCCTGCGGCGTCGAGACGACCGACGGCAGCGCCTGGCCCACCGGGGTGGCGAGCGCCGTCGCGGCCAGGCCCGGCACCGCGCCGAGCTTCGGGATGAAGGGACCGGACTCGGAGAAGGGGCCGGTCGAGTCGGCGGCGACGACGAGGCCGCCGATGGTCACCGGCTGCCGCTTGGCCTTCTTGGCCGCCTCGGCGGTGGGGAAGAGGTCGGCGAGCGTCTTGCCGCTCCTGGCGGCGGCGAGCGCGGCGGCGGCCTTCTGCGCGAGCAGCGCGGCGCCGCGGTCCTTCACGAGGAGCTCGCGGGCGAGGTCGGCGCGGGCCGCCTCGAGCGGGATCTTCTTCGCCTCGACCACCTCCTCGGCCTTGATGAGGTGCCAGCCGGAGGTGGTGCGCACCGGCTCGGAGACCGCGCCCTGCTTCAGCGCGAAGGCGGCGTCGGCGAAGGGCTTCTCCACCAGCCCCTCGGCGATGAAGCCGAGGTCGCCGCCCTTGTCCTTGGTCCCCTCGTCCTGCGAGGCCTCGCTGGCCACCTTGGCGAAGTCCTCGCCCTTCTGGACGCGGGCCGCCAGCGCCTCGAGCTTCTGGCGGGCGGCCTGCGACTCGGCGGCCGGCGCGTCGGCGGCGGCGCGGACGAGGATGTGGCGGGCGTGGACCTTCTTCGGCTGGTCGAAGCGGGCGGCCGCCTCCTGGTAGGCCTTCTCGATGCGGGCCCCCTCCTTGGCGGCGAAGGCGGCCACCTCGGCGTCGGTCGGCTTCTTCACCTCGGCCTCGGCGGCGGCCGGCGCGAAGCGGACGAAGGCGAGCGACACCTTGTCGTGCTCGGCGGCCCAGGCCTGCTTCACCTCGGCGTCGGAGACCTTCACCGTCTCGCGCAGGCCGGCCATGAGCCGCTGGTAGAGCAGGTCCTCGCGCAGCACCGTCTCGAACCGGGACGGCGAGCCGTACACGCTCGTGACGGTCCGCTGGTACAGGTCCTTGTCGAAGCGGCCGTCGGTCTGGAAGGAGGGGAGGGCGAAGATGGTCTTGGCCAGCTCCTCGTCCGAGACGACGAGTCCCTGGCGCTTGGCCTCCTGGACCACCAGCTCGCGCTCGACGAGCTGGTTCATCGCCATCGACGAGAGGCCGAGCTGCTCGGCCAGCTCGCGGGTGAAGGCCTGGCCCGCCTGCTGCTGGAAGCTGCGCAGCAGGTTCTGGTACCCCCGCTCGTAGTCGGTCGCCGGGATGACCTGGCCGTTCACCTTGGCCGCCCAGACGGGCCCCTGCGCCCCGGTGCAGCCCTTGTCGAAGGAGCCGGGCCCGAAGCTCACGACGAAGACGATGATGATGGCGAACAGGAAGACGTAGGTGATGATCCCGCCCTTGTTCGCTCTGAGATTGTCCAGCATGGGCCCTTCGACTCCTGTGACGGCGTGGCGTGGGAAGAATCGACGCCCGGGGGGCGCCGGAAGGTTGAAGAAGGTAGCCGACAGTCGCTAAAATGCAAGGGATTTTGGCCCCGCTGGAGATCCCTTGCTGGCGCTTCTGAAGCGGTATCGCGAGCTCATCCTCGTCGCGGTCCTGCTCCTCTTCCCGCTCGCCGTCTTCTTCGCCCACGCCAAGGGGCCGGGCGAGCTCACGCGCGTCGACCGCGCCGTGCTGGCCGTGACCGCGCCGCTCGAGCGGCTCGTCGGGGCGGCGGTCACCGGGACGCTCGACGCCTGGCGCGGCTACGTGGCCCTGCGCGGCGCGCACGAGCGGGCGCTGGAGCTCTGGCGGGAGAACCGCGACCTCAAGCTGGAGCGCCAGGAGCTGCTCCAGGAGCGGACCGAGAACGACCGGCTGCGCCGCCTCCTCTCGCTCGGCGAGGGCGAGCCGCGCCGCTCCTACGTGGGCGCGCGGGTCGTCGGCGTGCGGCTCGGGCCGGCCGGGCTGCAGCTCGTCACCATCGACAAGGGGGCCGACGACGGGCTGAGCCGGGCCATGCCGGTGGTGGTGGCCGAGGGGGTGGTGGGGCGCGTCCACGCCACCAGCGCCCACGCCGCCGACGTGCTGCTCGCCATCGACCGCAACTCCTCCATCGCCGTGCGCGTCGAGCGCACCCGGGCGCGCGCCAACGTGCGCGGCCTGGGGCGCCCCGACCAGTGCCGCCTCGACTACGCCCTGCGCAGCGAGGACGTCATCGAGGGCGACCTGCTCGTCACCTCCGGCACCGACGCGGTCTTCCCGGCCGGCCTGCCGGTGGGGCGCGCCACGCGGCTGCAGCGCGTCGGGCACGGCCTCTTCCAGGACGGCGCGGTGCTGCCGACCGTCGATCCGACCCGGCTCGAGGAGGTGCTGGTCATCACCTCCGGCGCGCGCGATCCGGAGCAGCTGCCGGCGGCCGTCGGCCCGGGGGTGGGGCGGTGAAGCCGCTGGCGCTCGCGCTCGCCGCGCTCCTGCTGGCGGCGCTGCAGGCGGCGCTCCTGCGCCACGTGGGCGGCGGCGCCTTCTCGCTCTGCCTGCTGGCGCCGCTGGTGGTCCACCTGGCGCTCGGCGCCGGCAACGTGGACGGGGCGGTGGGGGCGGCCGCCGTCGGCTTCGTGCTCGACGTCACGAGCGGCACCGTCAAGGGGCTCCTCACCTCGCTGGCGGTGGCGCTCTTCCTCGCGGCGCGCCTGCTCGGCGCCGCCGTCGACGTGCGCGGGCGCGTCGGCTTCGCGGTCCTCTCCGGCGCCGGCGCGCTCGGCCTCTCGGCCGGCGCGGTGGCCCTGCAGCGCGCGGTGGCCCTGCCGGAGGTGCAGCCGGGCTGGGCGCTCCTCCCCCGCATGATCGTCGAGGCGCTCCTCACCGGGCTCGCCGCGCCGCTCGTCCAGCTCGGGCTGCGCCGGCTCGACGCCCTCTTCGGCGCCGAGGAGCCGGACCTGATCCGCTGAGAAGGCCGCGCCATGTCGCTCATCCCCCCCTCGGCCCCCGGCGTGGTCCAGCGCGAGTTCCGGACGCGGCTCGCCTGGGCCACCGTCGTCGTCGTGGGCGCCTTCCTGGTGCTCCTGGGGCGGCTCTACCAGCTCCAGATCCTGCGCGGCGACGAGTACAAGGAGAAGGCCGACGAGAACTTCGTGAAGGAGCTGCGCGTCCCGGCCGACCGGGGCCAGATCCTCGACCGCCGCGGCAAGGTGCTCGTCGACTCGCGGCCGAGCTACGACGTCACGCTGACGCCCGCCTTCTGCGGCAAGCAGTGCGACGAGATCCTGTCGCGGCTGGCGACGCTGCTCGCGCTGGCGCCCGAGGAGATCGAGCGCGCGCAGGGGCTGCTCGCCGGGGCGAAGAAGCTGGAGCGGTTCCGCCCCTTCACCGTGAAGGTGGACGTGAAGCGGGAGGAGCTCGACGTCATCGAGGCCAACGGCATGGACCTGCCGGGCGTCGACGTGCTCCCCACGCCGCACCGCAGCTACCGCTACGCCGGCCTGGGCGGCCACCTCATCGGCTACATGAACGAGGTGGGCGGCGAGGAGCTGAAGCGGCTCAACGAGGAGCTGGCGCGCACCGCCAGCCCGCAGGGCAACTACCAGCTCGGCGACTACGTCGGCCGGCGCGGGCTGGAGCGGCGCTTCGAGCGCGACCTGCGCGGCGTCGACGGGAAGAAGCGCGTGGCGGTGGACGCCAAAGGGCGCGAGAAGGAGGGCGACCTCATCGCCGAGGAGAACCGGCTGGTGCCGGCGCGCCCGGGCCACAACCTGGTGCTCTCGCTCGACTGGCGCCTGCAGGAGCTGGCCGAGAAGACCTTCCCGGCCACCGCCGGCGTGGTGCTGGCCATGGACGCCAAGACCGGCTTCCTGCTGGCGCTCGTCGACCGGCCGGCCCCCGACCCGAACAAGATGTCGGGGCGCATCACCTCGGCGGAGCTGGCCCGCATCCGCGACGACCCGCTGCAGCCGGAGCTCTTCCGGGCCATCCAGCAGCACTACCACCCGGGCTCCACCTTCAAGGCGGTCACCTCCATCGCCGCGCTGGAGGAGGGGATCTTCAAGCCCACCAGCACCGTCTTCTGCCCCGGCCACTTCACCATGGGCGCGGCCCGCTGGCGCTGCGACAAGGAGAGCGGCCACGGCGTCGTCGACTTCACGCACGCGCTCGGGGCGAGCTGCGACGTCTTCTTCTACCAGGCCGGCGCGCTGCTCGGCGCCGACGGGATCGCCAAGTGGGGCCGGCGGCTCGGCCTGGGCGCGCCCACCGGCTTCGACGTCGCGGGCGAGGTGCCGGGCGTCATCCCGGACGCGGCCTGGCACGACGCCCGGATCCCCGGCGGCTACCAGAGGGGCATGGCGGTCAACCTGGCCATCGGGCAGGGGGACGTGAACGTCACGCCCATGCAGCAGCTCGTCTTCTACGGCGGGCTGGCCACCGGCGTCATCTGGAAGCCGCAGGTGGTGCTGCGCGTCGAGGACGCCGACGGCACCGTGCTCCAGGAGTTCGCGCCGCAGGAGCGCGGGCGCACCGAGATCAAGCCCTCGACGCGCGAGACGGTGCTGAAGGGGCTGCTGGCCGCGGTCAACGAGCCCTACGGCACCGCCTTCCTGTCGCGCCTCGACGGCGTCACCATGGCGGGCAAGACCGGCACCGCGCAGGTGGTGAAGATCGGGGCCCACCGGCTCAAGGCGGAGCAGATGGGCTACTTCCAGCGCGACCACGCCTGGTTCGCCGCCTTCGCCCCGGCCGACGACCCGCAGATCGTGGTGGTGGTGCTGAACGAGCACTCCGGCTTCGGCTCGTCCAACGCGGCGCCGACCGCCGCGGCGCTGGTGAAGGCCTACTTCGAGATCAAGGCGCAGGACGAGGCCGAGCGGGCGGGCGCCCCGGCGCCCCGGCCGGCCCCGCCGCCCGCGCCCGAGCAGAAGGCGGCGCCGCCCGGCCGGGCCGACCGGCCCAAGCTGGGTGCCCTGCCGCGCCCGGAGGCACGCCATGGCGCCTGAGGTCTCGCTCGCCACCACCGCGCCGCGCCGCACCTTCGCCCACTTCCCGTGGCCGCTGGCGCTCATCGTCCTCTCCATCTGCGCCCTCGGCATCTGGAACCTGGCGTCGGCCTCGCGCAGCGCCCACGCGCCGGTCTGGATCGCCCAGGCCTGGTGGATGGGCGGCGGCGTGCTGGTGGCCCTGGTGGTGCTGGCCTTCGACCACCGCCGCTTCCAGCGCATCTCCTGGGTCTTCTACGGGGTGGTGATCGTCCTGCTCCTGCTCGTCTTCGTGAAGGGGCGGACGGTCATGGGGGCGCGCCGCTGGATCGGCGTCGGCCCGGTCAACATCCAGCCCTCCGAGCTGGCCAAGCTGGCCGTCCTCATGGCGCTCTCCAGCTGGTTCCACTGGGACTCGGAGCGGCGCAAGGAGCCGATGGGGCTGCTCGGCATCGCCGTCCCGCTCGCCATCACCTTCCTGCCGGCGGTGCTCATCCTGAAGCAGCCCGACCTGGGGACGGCGCTCATCGTGGTGGCCATCGGCTGCACCATGCTGCTCTTCGCCCGGGTGCGCTGGCGCACGCTCGCCGTCCTGGGCGGCGTGGCGCTCGGCGGCGCGCTGCTCGCCTACCCGAACCTGAAGCCGTACCAGAAGAAGCGGGTCGAGACCTTCCTCAACCCCGAGGGCGACGCGCTCGGCGCCGGCTACCACGCCATGCAGTCGAAGATCGCGGTCGGCTCGGGGCAGGGGCTCGGCAAGGGCTGGGCCCAGGGGACGCAGAGCTACCTGTCGTTCCTGCCGGAGCAGCACACCGACTTCATCTTCTCGGTCTGGGCCGAGGAGCACGGCTTCGCGGGCTGCCTGCTGCTCCTGCTCCTCTACTTCGGTCTCATCGCGGTGGCCGTCGACATCGCCGGCAACGCGCGCGACCGGTTCGGCCACTTCCTGGCCGTCGGGGTGACCGCCATGCTCTTCTGGCAGACGGTCATCAACATCGGGATGGTCACCGGCGTCCTGCCGGTGGTGGGCGTGACGCTGCCGCTCATGAGCTACGGCGGCTCCTCGGTCATCGCCATCTTCGTCGGCATCGGCCTCTTGGCCAACGTCGGGATGCGACGGTTCGTGAACTGAGGCCGCGGGGAGGCGCCCCGGCGCGAGGAGGCCTCCGCGCCCGCGCGCGGTCGCGGCGGACGGGAAGGCCTCGGGCAGCGCGGCGCTGTGTCAGGCCGCCGTCGCCTTCTTGACGGCGTCCTCGAGCTTGCCCTTGTCGGCGCCGACCACCGTGCCGACCACCTTGCCGCCCTTGAAGAGGAGCAGCGTGGGGATGGAGCGGATGCCGTAGGCCTGCGGGACCTGCTGGTGCTCGTCCACGTCCATCTTGGCCACCTTGAGCTTGCCCTGGTAGCGGCGGGCGATGTCGTCGACGGCCGGCGCGATGGCCTTGCAGGGGCCGCACCAGACGGCCCAGAAGTCGACCAGCACGGGGAGGTCGCTCTTCAGCACCTCCTGATCGAAGGTCGAGTCCTGGAGCGTGACGACGTCGGCAGAGGCCATGGTGTGCATCCTCGGATGGGGTGGATGGCTCTTCTTATTCGGGTGCCCCCGCGCTGGCAAGCGGCTCCCTCCGCGTGCTAATTTCTCACTCCCCTCGCGGGCTTGCACGGGCGGGGAAAGGACTCGATGGCAGGCCTCCTCTTCGTCAGCCAGGCGATGCTCGACTCCTGGGCCGAGCAGGGAAAGATCGACTTCGTCGGCAACGTGATGACGCTGCTCGCCGGCGACGGGCGCGGGCGGAGCTACGCCCTCGACCCGGCCGTCCGCTTCCTCTCGGTGGTGGGCGCGGAGGCCGATCCCAACCAGCTCCTGCGCAAGGTGAAGTCGCTCGCCCAGCTGAAGGAGCTCGGGGCGGAGGCGGTCGACACCTCGGTCATCCTTGGCGACGTGGCCTACGAGGTGGAGCCGGGCTTCCTCGCCGAGATGAGCGCGCTGCAGGCGGCGGCCGCCGCCCGGGCCGAGCGCCCCGCCGCTGCTCCCGCCGCCACGCCGGCCGGCGCCCCTCCGGCGCCAGCCGTGACCGCCGCCGCGCCGGTTGTCCTTGGCGTCGATGCAGGTCTCCAGCCCGGGCCAGCGATCCTTGATCATCGCCCGGACGTTGACGAGCCCGGCGCCGGCCTTGGCGGCCGTCAGGATGTCCTCCTGGTGGTCGTAGCTCCACTCCAGCACCTGCATGGGCTTGTC
>DASTGK010000013.1:0-4061 GCA_035719085.1 Anaeromyxobacteraceae bacterium | reverse complement strand
GCCATGACGGCTGACGCCCGCACCGGCCTCCCCGTCGCCGTCGTCACCGGCGGCACGCGCGGCATCGGCCGCGCCGTGGTGGAGCGGCTGGCCCGCGCCGGGCTCGAGGTCCGCTTCTCGTTCCTCAAGAACGAGGAGGCGGCGCGCGCGCTCGCCGCCTCGCTCGAGGCGGAGGGGCACCTGGCGCGGGGCCGGCGGGTCGACGCCCGCGACGCCGGCGCCAGCCGCGCGCTCGTCGACGAGGTGATCGCCGAGCGGGGCCGGCTCGACGTGCTCGTCAACAACGCCGGCGTCACCGCCGACAAGCTCTTCGCGGTGATGAAGCCGGAGGACTGGAGCGGCGTCCTCGACACCAGCCTGAACGGCCTCTTCGGCGCCACGCAGCCGGCCGCCCGGCAGATGATGCGCCAGCGCGCCGGCCGCATCGTCAACCTCACCTCGGTCTCGGGGCTCTCGGGCATCCCCGGCCAGGCCAACTACTGCGCCGCCAAGGCGGCCATCATCGGCTTCACCCGCTCGCTCTCGAAGGAGCTGGCCGGCGCCGGCGTCCAGGTCAACGCCGTGGCGCCCGGCTTCATCGACACCGACATGACGGGTGCGCTCTCCCAGGCGCAGCGGGAGGCGGCGGTGGCGCGCGTCCCCATGCGGCGCTTCGGCCAGGCCGGCGAGGTGGCGGCCCTGGTGGGGTGGCTGGCGCTGGAGGCCCCACCGTACCTGACCGGGCAGGTCATCGTGATCGACGGAGGGCTGACGGGATGAGCTATGAGTCGGCGATGGAGGTCGAGCGCGTCGAGCGCACCCCGGCGGCGGCCGCGGCGCGGGAGAAGGCGGGGACCATGCTGGAGAGCCTGCGGCGGGATCGGCTGCGCTACGTCGACCTCGGCGGCTGGTACCGCAACGTCGGGTTCTGGGTCGGCGCCACCCACCGGCTCGGCGCCTGGGCGCACGGCCTCCCCGCGGTCCCGCGCCTGCCGATCCTGGTCGCCTACTGGCTCCTCAAGACCTTCTGGTCCCTCACGCTCAACGTCCACCTGCCCGCCTCGGCCCGCATCGGCCCCGGCCTCTGCCTCATCCACCCGCGCAACATCTACGTGCCAGGCGGCGTCGACATCGGCGAGGACTGCCTCATCTTCCACGAGGTGACCATCGGCACCGGGCCGCTGCCGCCGGGCCTGCCGACCATCGGCGACCACGTCGACATCTACACCGGCGCCCGCGTCCTCGGCGGCATCGTCATCGGCGACGGCGCCAAGGTGGGCGCCAACTGCGTCGTCAACGCCAGCGTGCCGCCGGGCGCGGTGGTGGTGCCGGCCGCCAACCGCGTCATCCCCGCCTCGCTCGTCCGGGCCTGCGGCCCGAAGCGCAGCGGCACGGGCGGCACGCCGGTGCCCGGCCCGAGCCGCGGCGAGCCGCCGTAGCCCGCCCCACGGAGACCTCATGGGCCACACCCTCGACGCGGCACCCCGAGCCCACCCGACCTCCCCCCGCCGCCGCGCCCGCGCCCTCGCGGCGCTCGCCGGCCTCGCGCTCGCCGCGCCGCTCCTCGGCGGCTGCGAGGCCACCACGGCGGGGGCCAAGTACACCTGGTACGGCGACTACGTCGACGCCGAGCCGGCCGGCGCGCCCTACCTCATCGCCCCGGGCGACCTCATCTCGGTGAAGGTCTTCGGCCAGGAGGCGATGTCGAGCAAGGTCCGGGTCCGCAGCGACGGGATGGTCTCGCTGCCCTTCGTCAACGACGTGAAGGCGGCCGGGCAGACGCCGGTGGCGTTCGCGGCCAGGGTGAAGGGGCTGCTGAAGGAGTTCGTCGTCAACCCGGTGGTCACGGTCTCGCTCGAGGAGGCGCGCCCGTTCGAGATCTCGGTGGTGGGCGAGGTGACGAAGCCGGGCGTCTACAAGCTCGAGCCGCGCGCCAGCGTGCTCCACGCCCTCGCCGCCGCCGGCGGGCTCGGCGACTTCGCGAACCGGGAGCGGATCTTCGTGCTGCGCGGCGGGATGCGGGTGCGCTTCACCTTCAAGGCGCTGACCGAGGCGCTGCCCGGCGCGGCCAACTTCTGGCTGCGCCCCGGTGACATCGTCGTCGTCGAGTGACCCGCGATGCTGGCGGGCGCCCTCCTCTCGTGCCTGCTCGCGGCGCCGGGCGCCGGCCTCGACCTCGAGCTGCGGACCGAGGGGCGGCAGCGCACCGTGGCGCCGGTGGGCGCCGATCCGCAGCGCGCCTGGGAGCTCGAGGTGGCGCCGCTCGGCCGGCTCCGGCTCACCGGGCGCGAGCTCGATCTCACCGCCAGCTACGCCCCGCGCTTCACGCTGAGCGAGCGGCCGGGCGAGCGGACGTCGCTCCTCCACCGGGCCGCGCTCCTCGGCGGCTGGCGCCCGTCCCCGCCGTCGCGCCTCACGCTCGGCCTCGAGGGGGCCGAGGGCACGGTGAGCCTGCTCCAGCTCCTCGCCGCCGCCCCGCGCCCGGGCCAGCCGCCGGCGCCGGCCGAGCCGGTGCCGACCATCTCGGCCATCCGCTACCGGAGCGGCACCGCCACCCTCGGCCTCTCGAGCAGCGCCTCGGCGCGGCTGCGGCTCCGGGGCTCGGTGGCCGGCTTCGTCGAGGGCGGGGCGACCCTGGAGGCCCGGCGATCGCTGCCGCAGCAGCGCGGCGGGCGGGTGGAGGCCGGGCTGGAGTGGGACGCCACGCGGCGCGACGTGCTCGCCACCGCGCTCACCGCCACCCTCAGCGACCTGCGCCCCGGCTCCACCGCGCGCTACGGCGTGCTGGCGGAGAGCTGGCGCCACGCCCTCACCGCGCACACGCGGGCCTGGGTCACCGCCGGCGCCTCGCTCGCCTCGCAGGAGGCGGCCTCGGCCGCCGCGCGGACGCCGTGGAGGCTGCGGCCGGCCGGCGAGCTCGGGGTCGCGCACGAGCTCACGCGCGAGCCGGAGCGGCTCCGGGCCACCGCGGCCATCGCGCAGACGCCCGTGCTCGACCGGTCCACGGGCGTCGTCGTCGACCGGACCACGGCGAGCGCCACCCTGTCGGCGGTGATGGCCCGCGACTGGCTCCTCGACGCCACCGGCTCGGGCGGCGTGGTGGTGGGTGGGCCGGAGGCCCGCGACTCGATCTGGGTCGGCGAGCTGCGCGGCGGCCGCCGGCTGGGCGATCCCTTCGAGCTCTCGCTCGGCGTGCGCGGCCTCAGCCAGCGGCAGCCCCGGCTCGACGCCCGCGCCTACGAGTGGGCCGTCTTCGCGGCGGTGCTGGTGCGCCACCGCGAGCGGCCGTGAGGCGGCCGTGCGAGCTGCCGGGTCGTCACCACCCGGGGTTCAACCGCCGCGCCCCGGGTGGTTCCATCGCCCCGTGATCAGGGCTACATTTTGCCTGCGCGCTGGCGCGCACCTTGCTCGGCGGAGGACGTGACCCAGGGAAGACACCCGCTCCACCGCCCCGGCCTCGAGGCGGGCGCCCTGTTCGCCCTCCTCGCGACGCTCGGCGCCGGCCTGGTCTGGCAGGCCGACCGGCTGGCGCGCGCCGAGGAGCGCCAGGCGGCCTCCTACGCGGCCGCGACGGCCGCCTTCGGGATCGAGCAGCAGCTCTCCCGGTCGCTCTCGTTCACCTACGCGCTCGCGGCGGTGGTGCGGCAGCACGGCGGCATCGAGGGGTTCGACGCGCTGGCCGCGGAGATGCTGCCGCTCTACGGCGGCCTCTTCAGCCTCCAGCTGGCGCCCGGCTGCGTCGTCTCCCACGTCTTCCCGCTGCGAGGCAACGAGGCGGCGCTCGGCCACGACCTGCTCCGCGACCCCGACCGCCGCTTCCAGGCTCGCGCCGCGGTCGAGTCGCGCCAGCCGCCGCCGGGTACACCTACGAGCTGTCGCGCCAGGACGTCGAGAGCGGGCGCCGCCTCCACATCGCGGGCTCGGGCGTCGAGGCGGCCACGGCCACCATCGCGATCAAGGTCCCGAACGGCGAGTGGGCGCTGGAGCTCGCGCCCGCGGGCGCCGGCCGCGGCAGCCCGTGGCTGGCCCTGCAGCGCCGTCCGTCCCGGTGGTGCTCACGAGCGGGCTCGGCCAGCACGGGC
>DASTGK010000012.1:0-6234 GCA_035719085.1 Anaeromyxobacteraceae bacterium | reverse complement strand
GAAGCTCCACCCCCGCCGGCGCCGGTCCGGACCTCGAGCCCCACCGCGAGCGGCAGCGTCGCGCCGCCGAGCGGCACGGGCAGCGGCGCCGGGGCGGGCGGCGCGGCGGCGACGAGGAGCGCGAGGAGGGAGACGGGAGGGAGCGGCACCCGGCCGGCAGGATGCCGCAGCGGGGCCCGAAAGCAAGCGCGGCCGGCGGTGCGCTATGCTGGGTGGGCAGCGCTCCCACCCGCCGCCCCAGGGCCGACCATGACGGACCGCGACTACGCCAGGACGCTCGCCGCCTACCGGACCGCCATCCTCACCACGCGCGGCGCCGACGGCCACTTCCACGCCCGCCCCATGGCCATGCGCCAGCAGGTGCGCGGCGAGGAGATCTGGTTCGCCACCTCGATCGACTCGAAGAAGTGCCGCGACCTGGAGGCGGAGCCGCACTGCGCCCTCACCTTCACCGGCGAGGCCGACGGCACCACCACCTCGATCTCGGGGATCGGCGAGGTGATCCGCGACCGGAAGCTGGTGCGCGAGCTCTGGGACGCCTCCTGGTCCCGCTGGTTCCCGGCCGGGCCGGAGGCGCCGGAGCTGGCGCTCATCCGCGTCATCCCTGAGCACGTCGAGCGCCACGGGCCGGGGCCTGGGGCGCTCGAGGTGCTCTTCACGGCGCCGCGCAGGAGCCGCTAGGCCACCGTCTCCTTCAAGCTGTTGGCCAGGTCGTTGAGCGCCCGCGCCTCGGCGGCCACGGCCTGGGTCGAGGCCATGGTCTCCTGCGTCGCCAGGTAGATCTCGTTCATCGCCTTCAGCACCTGGTCGATGCCGTGGTCCTGCTGCTGGGCCACCGTGGCGATCTCGCGCGCCGCGCCGGAGGACTCCTTCAGCGCCTCGGCCAGCCGGCGGATGGTGCCGCCGGTGCCGGAGGCCACCTGCGCCCCCTGCTCGGCGCGGCGGATGCCCACCTCGGCCGCGGTCATGGCCGAGAGCATCGCCTTGTGGACCTCGGAGAGGATCCCCTTCACCTGCACCGCGGCCCGCTTGGCGTCCTCGGCGTGGTGGCGCATCTCGCCCACCACCTCGGTGAAGCCGGCCCCGGCGACCCCGGCCCGCTGCGCCTCGTTGGCCGCCCGGTCGGCCAGCCGCTGCGAGCGGTCGGCGATGTAGTTGACCACCGACGCGATCTCGAAGATGTCGCGCATGCGGCCGTTCAGCAGCTCGATCTTCTGCGAGAGGCCGCGCACCTCGTCGGCCAGCTTGGCCATCTCGGACTGGCTCGTCTCGACCGCGCCGAGCCCCTCCTCCGAGACGCGCCCGCCGTGCTGCGCCAGGCCGATGACGGTCTCGGCGGTGAGGGCCGCCTTGGTGGCGGTCTGGCCGAGCTGGCCCATGGTGGCGGTGGTCTCGCGGACGCTGGCGGCCGTCTCGGCCGTCATGCTGGAGAAGGCGCTCACCGTGGAGAGGAGCGACTGGGCCGCGGAGACGAGCGTCTTGGCCGTCTCCATGTAGCCCTCGCGCTTCAGGAGCTCGCTGCGGATGAGCTCGTCCTGCTGGCGGCCGGCGAACCCGGCGATGACCGAGAGGAAGAAGGGGGCGGTCCAGATGATCCAGAGCAGCGGCTTCTGCTGCGCGGCCAGGAACCCCTGGAGGTTGAGGCCGACGCCGTTGGTGGCCGCCTCGATGATCGACCCCATGAGGGGAAAGGCGATGCCGAAGAGTGCGCCGACGATGGCGTACCTGCGCGTGTTCATGGTCCTCCCGGGGTGACTCCGACGCCCGGCCGATTCTGGATCAGGATCCGGCGGGCCGCCAGCGGACGGTGTGCGCCGCCCGCCGTCCTACATCGCCGCCAACCTAGCCCCCCGCCCCCCGGCTGCCGTCGGCCGGCGCCTCCGGCCCGGCCTTGACGGCGCGGCGGAGCATCGTGGCGAGCTCGTTGAGCGAGCGCGCCTCCTTGGCTACCTCGTGGGTCGAGGCCATGGTGTCGGCGGTGGCGAGCGAGATCTCGTTCATCGCCTTCAGCACCTCCTCGATGCCGCGCTCCTGCTGCTGCGCCACCCGGGCGATGTCGCGCGCCGCCCGCGAGGCCTCCTTGAGCGCGCCGGACAGGTGCTGCACCGTCTCGGCGGTGCGGGTGGCGGTCTGCGCCCCGGCGGCGGCCCGCTGGACGCCGAGCCGCGCCACCTCCACCGCGCCGCCCATGGTCCGCTGGGCCGCGGCCAGCGCCTGCGCCAGCCGCTCCGGCACGCGCGCCCCCGGCCCGGAGGCGCCGGCGGCGGTCACCACCTCGCCCAGCCGGGCGTCGAGCTCCTCGATGCGCGCCGACAGGCCGCGCACGTCCTCGGCCAGCTGCAGGAGGTCGGCGCGGGCGGCGTCGGCGTGGCGCAGCCCCTGCTCGCTCGCCCGGTCGGCCTGGAGCGCGATGCCGATGACCGTCTCGGCGGTGAGGGCGGCGGCGCTGGCGGTCTGCGACAGGCTGTGGAGCGTGGCCGAGGTCTCGCGCACGCTGGCCGCCGTCTCCGAGGCGGTGCTGGTGAAGTTGGAGACGTTGCCGAGCAGCCCCTGGGCCGCGCCGAAGAGCTCGGAGGCGGTCTTCTGGAAGCTCTCGCGCCGCGCCTGCTCCAGCCGCACGATCTCCCGGCTCTGGCGCACCAGCTCCTCGCTCTGGCCGACGATCTGATCGTGCTGCCGAACGATGACCCGGCCCAGGCCGGCCAGGACGAGCGGCGTCGTGGCCATGATCCAGAGGAGCGGCTGGCCGGCGAAGGAGGCCCAGAGCGCCGCCGGGCCGACCGAGCCGAGCCGCATCCAGGCCTCGATGACGGTCCCGACGAGCGGCAGCCCCACCCCCACGGCGGCGCCGTACAGGTCGTATCTGGTGCTCCTCATGGTGCGGGACCTCGCCGGCTGGACCGGCCGGATTGTGCGCCGAAGCGCCCCCCGGCGCCAGCGCTGCGGCGAGCCGGGCGCCACCGCCCCTCGGCGGGTGGCGACGCCCTACCGCGCCCTCCCGCCGCGCGGTACCTTGCCGCCGCGCCATGCCCACGCCGACCGCCGACGCGCCGCTCGCCGCCCTGCTCCCCGCCCCCGGGGAGTCCCTCCCGCCCGACGCCGTGCTCGACCGGTTCGTCGGCTGGGCCACCGGCGCCGGCCTCGAGCTCTACCCGCACCAGGAGGAGGCCATCCTCCACCTGCTCGACGGCAAGCACCTGGTGCTCTCCACGCCCACCGGCTCGGGCAAGTCGCTCGTCGCCACCTTCCTGCACTTCCAGGCGCTGGCCCAGGGGCGGCGCAGCTTCTACACCTGCCCCATCAAGGCGCTCGTCAACGAGAAGTTCTTCGACCTGTGCCGCCTCTTCGGCCCGGAGCGGGTCGGCATGATGACCGGCGACGGCGCGGTCAACCGCGACGCCCCCATCCTCTGCTGCACCGCCGAGATCCTGATGAACGTGGCGGTGCGCGAGAAGGCGCTGCGCGACGACGCGGTGGTGATGGACGAGTTCCACTACTACGGCGACAGGGAGCGCGGCGTGGCCTGGCAGGTGCCGCTCCTGGCGCTGGAGAAGGCCACCTTCCTGCTCATGTCGGCCACGCTCGGCGACACCACGGTGGTGGAGGAGTCGCTCCGCGCCGTCACCGGGCGCGAGGTGGCGGCGGTCCGCGCCGCGGTGCGCCCCGTGCCGCTGGAGTTCGAGTGGCGCGAGACGCCGCTCCACGAGACCATCGAGGCGCTCGTCTCGGCCGGCAAGGCGCCCATCTACCTCGTCAACTTCACGCAGCGGGCGGCGGCCGAGCAGGCGCAGAACCTCATGAGCGCCACCTTCTCGTCGAAGGAGGAGAAGGAGGCGATCAAGCAGGCGCTCGACGGCGTCCGCTTCGAGTCGCCCTACGGCAAGGAGCTGCAGCGCTTCCTGCGCCACGGCGTCGGCCTGCACCACGCCGGCCTCCTGCCGCGGTACCGGCTCCTCGTCGAGAAGCTGGCGCAGCAGGGGCTCCTCAAGGTGGTCTCGGGCACCGACACGCTCGGCATGGGCGTCAACATCCCCATCCGCACCGTCCTCTTCACCCAGCTCTGCAAGTTCGACGGCGAGAAGACGGTCATCCTGCCGGCGCGCGACTTCCACCAGATCGCCGGGCGGGCCGGGCGCAAGGGGTTCGACGAGCGCGGCTACGTGGTGGCCCAGGCGCCCGAGCACGTCATCGAGAACAAGAGGCTCGCCGAGAAGGAGAAGGCGGGAAAGAAGGTGGTGAAGAAGCAGCCGCCGCAGAAGGGGTACGTCCACTTCGACCGGCAGACCTTCGAGCGGCTGCAGGCCAAGGAGCCGGAGCCGCTGCAGAGCCGCTTCGAGCCCACCTTCGCCCTGCTCGTCAACCTGCTGCAGAGCGAGACGGCCGAGGTGGGCGGCGGCTACGGCCGGCTGGTTCGGCTCATCGCCCGCTCCCACGGCAGCGAGGTGCTGCAGCACCGCCACCGGGTGGCGGCGGCGCAGCGCCTGCGGACCCTGCGCCACGCCGGGCTGGTGCGGCTCGAGCGGATCGACGGCTGGCGGGGCGGCTACCTGCGGCCCGCCGCCGGGCTGCAGAAGGACTTCTCGCTCTTCCACACGCTGGCGCTCTACCTGCTCGACACCCTGCCGCGCATCCCGCGCGACTCCGAGACCTACGCCCTCGACGTCCTCTCCATGGTCGAGGCGATCCAGGAGGACCCGGACCCCATCCTCTGGAAGCAGCTCGACCGCGCCCGCGGCGAGGCGGTGGCGCGGATGAAGGCCGAGGGGATCGAGTACGACGAGCGGATGGCCCGGCTCGAGGAGGTGGAGTACCCGAAGCCGAACCGCGACTTCGTCTACGCCACCTTCAACGACTTCGCCGCGCTCCACCCCTGGGTGGGCCAGGAGAACATCCGGCCCAAGGCGGTGGCGCGCGAGCTGGTCGAGCGGTTCATGTCGTTCGCCGACTACGTGCGCGAGTACGAGCTGCAGCGGAGCGAGGGGCTGGTCTTGCGTTACCTGTCGGAGAGCTACAAGACGCTGGTGCAGACGGTGCCGGAGGGGTACCGCGACGAGGTGCTCGACGACGTCATCGCCTTCCTGCGCACCACGGTGCGCGGCGTCGACTCCTCGCTGCTCGACGAGTGGGAGCGGCTGCGCGACCCGTCCTTCCAGGCGGCGCCGCTCGAGGCCCCGGTCCGGCCGGTCGGCCCGCCGCCGATCTGGGCCGACGCCCGGGGCTTCGCGGCGCGGCTGCGCACCGAGCTCCACCGGCTGCTCACCGCCCTCGCCCGCAAGGACTGGGAGGCGGCCGCCGCGGCGCTGCGCGATCCCGAGGGGAGCTGGACGCCGGCCCGGCTCGAGGCGGAGCTCGCCCCGTACTTCGCCGCCCACCCGCGCATCGACGTGACGCCGGCGGCGCGCAAGCCGCACCAGACCTTCGTGAAGGAGCTCGCCCCGCGCCGCTGGGAGGCGGTGCAGCGGATCGTCGACGAGGCGGGCGAGGTCGACTGGATGATCCAGGCCGAGGTGGACCTCACCGGCGACTTCGACCCCGACCGGCCGCTCCTCACCCTCCTGCGCGTCGGGACCTGACTCGTTCCGCTCCGGGCAGAGGGGACTGACTACACCCTGGGTGAACGTCTCTCACGGCCGGAACGTGGCGTCGGGCAGCGTCTCGGGCACCTCCACCTTCGTCAGCACCGTCTCGCCGGTGGTCGAGCCGTTGGCCCAGTTCCCCTCGTGGAAGGGGACGACCAGCCCCTTCACCGCGCGGAAGTCGCCGTAGGTGGTGACGAACTCGACCGGCATCCCGCCCTCGGCGCGGCCGCGCGAGCGGAGGATGCGGCCGGTGGCCGGGTCGAGGTCGGCCTCGAGCACCACGCCGGG
Organism: Anaeromyxobacteraceae bacterium; assembly: GCA_035719085.1. Lineage (GTDB taxonomy): Bacteria > Myxococcota > Myxococcia > Myxococcales > Anaeromyxobacteraceae > JADKCZ01. Next base: position 367 of record DASTGK010000012.1, on the reverse strand, counting down.
CCGGAGCTCGAGCTCGAGCGCGCGGAGCCGCTTGCCCTCCACCTCGACGGTGCCGCGGTCGACGAGCCTCCCGGGCCAGGCCTGCAGGAGCGCCGGCAGGTCGAGCCGCCCGGCCTGCAGGACCATCGAGACGAGGTGGGGCCCCTGCGCCGGCTGGCCGTGGCGCCAGCCGCGCTCGCCGTCGAGGACGCGCACCTCGGTCTCGCCGTCGAAGGTCACCTCGACGCGCAGCCGGCCGGGGCGGGCGTAGGCGCGGACGATGCGGCCGCGCTGGCCCGGGTGGAGGAGCGAGGTGACGGTCCCCTCCTCGCGCCGGAGCGCGGCGCGGGCCACCGCCTCCGGCCCGCCGTAGGCCTCGACGCAGCGC
>DASTGK010000011.1:0-2541 GCA_035719085.1 Anaeromyxobacteraceae bacterium | reverse complement strand
CCGGGCAGATGTTGTCCTTGGGGCAGCCGGTCAGGCCGGCGAGCGCGGCCAGGGCCGCGAGGAGGGAGAGGCGGCGGGTCATGGGGTTCCTTCCGTCGTGGGGGAGCCGGCGCGGAGGGTGACCATCACCATCCGCGACGGGAGGGGGTTGCCGAGGCCGTCGGTGAGCGTCCGGTCGTCGAGCAGGTTCTTCACGTCGAGGTGGAGGCGCACCGCGGGCGCGCCCCAGAGGCGGACCGAGGCGCCGGCGTTCCAGAGCAGCGTCGCCGGTACGGGGCGCAGGTTGCGCCGGTCCTGGTAGCGCAGCCCGACGTAGTGGGCCTCGACGTGGGCCTCGAGCGGGCCGGGCGCGGCGGCGGCGCGGGCGTAGAGCCGGTGGCGCGGCCGGTAGGGGATCCAGTTGCCCGCCTCGCCCGGCGCGCCCTGCAGGATCTCGGTGAGGAGCAGCGTGTAGGCGCCCGAGAGCGAGGCGCGGGCCGGCCCGAGGAGCGGCGCCGTGGCCAGCTCCGCCTCGAGCCCGGAGACGAGCGCCTGGCCGGCGTTCTGCGGCTCGAGTCGGCCGAGCGAGGTCGGCTCGTAGAGGATGAGATCGCGGTAGCGGGTGACGTGGCCGCCGAGCGAGGCGAGGCCGAGCGGGCCGTCGGCCACCAGCGCGGCGTCGACCGCCAGCCCCGACTCCGGCACCAGGTCCGGGTTGGGCAGCACCGCCCCCTGCTGGAAGTGGAGCTCGGCCAGGCTCGGCGCGCGGAAGGAGCGCCCCACGCCGGCGTGGAGCGCCACCACCTCGCCGAGCCGCCAGGCGAGGCCGAGCTTGCCCGAGACCCCGGCGAACCCGCCCACCACGTCGGCGCGCAGGGCCGGCGCGAGCCGCAGCCGCCCGCCCGCGAGCGAGAGGTCGTCGGCCACCGCGGCCGCGGCCGAGAGGCGCGTCCGGTCGGCGCCGAGCGCGTCGGCCTGCACCCCCTCGCCGCTCACGTCGACGAGCGCGGTGAGGAGGCCGGACGGGTGGGGCAGGGAGAGCTCGCCCGCCGCGCCGCCGCCGCCGCCGCGCTGCCGGTAGGGGGTCGGGTCGCCCACCCGGACGTCGAGCCAGTCGAAGCGGGCGTGGGTGCGCAGCGCCACCGTCGAGGCGCCCGGGCCGGGCCGGGCCAGCCGCGCCATGGCGAGGACGCGCCCGTCCTCCTGCCAGTCGTCCGGCGTGGGCGCGGCGGCGAAGCCGGGCAGGCCGCGGTGGCCGGCCGAGACCTGCAGGAAGGCGTCGAGCCGGCCGTCGAGCGCCGGGCGCGAGAGCTTCAGCAGGCCGCCGCCGCGGCGCGAGGCGTCGTTCACCCGCTCCCGCTCCTGCAGCGCGTCGCCCGGCAGCGTCGGCGTCGCGTCGTAGCGGTAGGGGAAGCGGCCGCCGGTCGCCTCGCCGCCCGCCGCCACGAGCAGCGTGCCGCCGCCCGCCGGGACGGCCGCGTCGGCGGCGAGCGCGGCGGAGCCGAAGGAGCCGCCCGAGGCCTCGACGCTCCAGGCGCCGGCCCGGGCCGGCCGGGTGATCACGTTCACCACGCCGCCGAGCGCGCCGGCGCCGTAGTAGGCCCCCTCCGGCCCGCGCACCACCTCGACCCGCTCGATCCAGCCGCGCGGGATGGAGGAGAGGTCGACGCCGCCGCCGAAGGCGGTGTTGAGCGGCAGGCCGTCGAGCAGGACCAGCACGCCGTCGGCGGTCGAGCCGCGGATGGAGATGGTGGTGAGCTGGCCGAGCCCGCCGTAGTCGTTCACGGCGACGCCCGGCGCGGTGGCGACGAGCTGCGCCACGCCCTTCGCCTCCCCCTCGAAGCGGCTCGCCTCGACGACGGTGGCGGCGGCGGTCGGATCGCCGGCGGCCTCGGCGCGCGGCAGCCGGACCACCTGCTCCTCCATGACGACGGGAGGCGGCTCCTCCGCGCGGGCAGCGCGGACCGCGACGGCAGCGAGAAGGGCAGCGACGCCCCGGGCGACGGTCTTCGAGCTCAAATCCGCGCGTCTCCTTCGGACGCGACCAGACGCTGGCCACGGCGCCATGCCGTGGCCTGCTCGGAGGGAGGTCTCCTGGCTCCCGGGGCCGCGGGCGACGGGTGGCCGTCGACCGCTCGTCGCCTCCCACCTTCCCGCCGCGCCGAGGCGCGGCAGTGGTGACGTCACGAAGGCGACCTCTCCCCGGCTACAGTGGCGGGACCGCGCCGGCTTCTGACCGGACTTCCCTGTTCCTCCGAGCGGGTGCTGCGACGCTTTCGGTACCGGAGCCGCGCGGGGGAGTCAAGCCGCCTCCCCCGCGGGGCCGGTCACGCCGCCGCCCTCACTTCTTCGCCGGCGCGGCCGGTCCGGCGCCGCCCGCCACCAGGTTGGCCTTCACCTTGGCGAGCCACTTGGGCCCGAGCCCCTTCACCGCCACCACGTCCTCGGGGCGCCGGAACGGCTGCTTCGACCGGTAGGCCACGATGGCCTGCGCCTTCTTCTCGCCGACGCCGGGCAGGCGCATCAGCTCGGCGACGCCGGCCCGGTTGAGGTCGATCCGGT
>DASTGK010000010.1:0-6592 GCA_035719085.1 Anaeromyxobacteraceae bacterium | reverse complement strand
GCGAGCGCACGCCGCGCGCGGCGGCGGCCAGGAAGCCGGCGGCCGGCAGGCTGGCCCGATCGAGCGTGAGCTCGACGCCCGGCGGCAGCGCCGGGCGCCCCACGCGCCGGACCAGCGCCACCTTGCCGAAGAGCGTCGCGCGGATGGTCTGGCCGTAGATGCCGACGCGCACCGCCACGGCGTCGCCCACCCGCGACTCCGACAGCGTCGGCAGGAAGAGCGTCCCCGACTCCGGGCGCCACCCGGCGAGGAGCTGAAGCGGCTCGACGTTGACGGAAACGCTGTGCACCCCCGTGCTCCTTCCCGTCGCGGCCGATGGTACACCAGCCGCCTCGCCGGAGGTCAGCTCCGGTGGAGCAGCATCGCGTCGCCGTAGCTGAAGAACCGGTACCTGCACGCCACCGCCTCCTGGTACGCCGCCAGCACGCGCTCCCGGCCTCCGAGCGCGCAGACGAGCATCAGGAGCGTAGACCTGGGCAGGTGGAAGTTTGTGACCAGCGCGTCGACCACGTTGAAGGTATGGCCGGGACGGACGAAGAGGGAGGTCCTCCCCCCTCCGGGGTGGAGCGTTCCGCCGCGGAACGCCGACTCGAGCGTGCGGACGGCGGTGGTACCGACCGCGACGACCCGGCCGCCGCGGGCCCGGCAGGCCTCGACGGCGCCGACCGCCGCCGCCGGCACCTCGAACCGCTCCTCGTGCATCACGTGCCCCTCGAGCGAGTCGCCGCGCACCGGCAGGAAGGTCCCCGGCCCGACGTGCAGCGTGACGGCGGTGCGCAGGACGCCGCGCGCCTCGAGCCGCGAGAGGACCGCCTCGGTGAAGTGGAGGCCGGCGGTGGGCGCGGCCGCGCTGCCGGGGCGCCGGGCGAAGACGGTCTGGTAGCGCTCGGCGTCGTCGGCGGTGGGGGCGCGCCGGATGTAGGGCGGCAGCGGGAGGCGGCCGTGGCGGCCGAGCGCCGCCTCGAGCGCCGGCCCGTCGCGATCGAGCAGGAGCTGGTAGAACCCCTCCCCCTCGACGCGCACCACCTCGGCCACGAGCTCGCCGAAGCGGAGCCGCGCCCCCTCGCGGATGGGCTTCGAGGCCTTGCCCATGGCCCGCCAGCGGCGCGGCAGCTCGCCGCCGATGGGGTCGACGAGCAGCATCTCCACCCGCCCGCCCGACCCCTCCTTCACCCCCTCGAGCCGCGCCGGGATGACCCGCGTGTCGTTGAAGACGAGCAGGTCGCCGGCCCGGAGCAGCTCGGGCAGGTCGGCGAAGGCGCGGTGCTCGGGCGCCCCGGCCGGCGGCAGCACCAGCAGCCGCGAGGCGTCGCGCGGCGAGACCGGCTGCTGCGCGATCAGCTCCTCGGGCAGGACGTAGTCGAAGTCGGAGACCCTCATCGGCCGGGCCGGTGTAGCACGGCCGGCCGGGGCGGCGCACACGGCGAGGCGGCGCCGCGCCCGCGCGGGGATCCCGCGGGGACGGGCGCCGCCCGTCGCTGCCGGCCGCTGCGCGCGGCCGCTACGTCGTGGGCGGCCGGGGCCGCTCGGCCAGCGTGGTGCGGGCGTCGAGCTCGGCCACCCCGCCCAGCAGGCGGCGCACCCAGGTGAGGAACGTCCTCATGCGCCCTAGCCCTCGGCGGCGGTGCCGAGCGGCAGCGCCGGCTCGGGCAGGATGGCCTCGAGCGGCGCCTCGGCGTCGGCCGGCTCCTCGCCGTCGAGCACGCGGCGGGCGCGGTCGAGGTCGAGCTCGCCCTCCCAGCGCGACACGGCCACCGAGGCGACGCCGTTGCCGATGAGGTTGGTGATGGCGCGCGCCTCGGACATGAAGCGGTCGACGCCGAGCAGCAGCGTCAGGCCGGCCACCGGGATGTTGCCCACCGCCGAGAGGGTGGCGGCGAGGGTGATGAAGCCGCCGCCGGTGACGGCCGCCGCGCCCTTCGAGGTGAGCAGCAGCACCGCCAGGATCTCGAGCTCCTGCGTCATGGTGAGCGGCGTGTTGGTGGCCTGGGCGATGAAGAGCGTCGCCAGCGTCAGGTAGATGGAGGTGCCGTCCAGGTTGAACGAGTAGCCCATCGGCACCACCAGGCCGACCACCGGCTTGGAGCAGCCGAGCTTCTCCATCTTGCGCATCATGAGCGGCAGGGCCGACTCGGAGGAGGAGGTACCGAGCACCACCAGGATCTCCTCCTTGATGTAGCGGAGGAACTTGAGGATGGAGACGCCGGCCACGCGCGCCACCAGCCCGAGCACCAGGAACACGAAGAGCGCGCTCGTCGTGTAGAAGCAGGCGATGAGCTTGCCGAGCGAGAGCAGCGAGGCCAGGCCGTAGTTGCCCACGGTGAAGGCCATGGCGCCGAAGGCGCCGAGCGGCGCCAGCCTCATGACGAAGCTGACGATCTTGAAGAGGATGACCGTGAGGCCGTCGACGAAGTGGAGCACCGGCTGCGCCGCCTCCTTGAGCGACGCCAGCGCCACGCCGAAGAGGATGGAGAAGAGCAGGACCTGCAGGATCTCGCCGCGCGCGAAGGCGTCGGCCACGTCCTTGGGGATGACGTTGAGGATGAAGTCGACCGTGGAGAGGTGGGCCGACTGGCTCGTGTAGGAGGCGATGGCCTTGGTGTCGAGCGCGGCCGGGTTGACGTTCATCCCGGCGCCCGGCTCGAGCCACTTGCCGACGGCGAGGCCGATGACGAGGGCCACCGTGGTGAGCACCTCGAAGTAGACGATCCCCTTCAGCCCGACGCGCCCGACCTTCTTCAGGTCGCCCATCTTCGCGATGCCGGTCACCACCGTGGCGAAGACGATGGGGGCGATGAGCATCTTGACGAGCTTGATGAACCCGTCGCCCAGCGGCTTCAGCTGCTTGCCGAGGTCGGGGACGAAGTGACCGACGAGCGCGCCGATCACGACGGCGACGATCACCTGGAAGTACAGGCTGCGAACGAGCCGCTTCATGAAGCCGCCTCTCTGCCGGATCGCCTGCGCGCCCGGCGAAGCGAGGATTGCCGACCGGACGAGTCGGACAAGCCCCTGGGATCTTGAAGCTTTCGCCTAGAGCACGAAAAATGCCGCCGGGGCCCGATCGGCCAAGCGCCCGGATCGGCTGGGCTTGGAGGCGATCCCGGCCCCCGGCCGCCCGGCGAACGGGTATGCCGTCCGGAATGGCCCTCGGCGCCGGTGCGGCAGGAAGGCGCGGCGGCGCAGGATTGGCGGGCCGCCCGGACCCTGCATGACGGACGGAATGATCATTCCACCCGTCATGCCGGTTCACGGCGCCGCCGCGGCGGCCGCCCTGCCCGTCAGCGCCGGTAGGCCTTCAGCCGCTTCGAGAGCGCCGACTGCGTCAGGCCGACGAGCCGCGCCGCCAGCGTCTGGTTGCCGCCGGCGCGCGTCATCGCCTCCTCCACCAGGAGCCGGAGCGCCTCGGAGAAGCCGGGCAGCTGCGCCAGGCCGGCGAAGGGGTTGGCGCGCTCCGGCTCGGGGGCGCCCGCGGCCGGCTCGCCGCCGCGCCTCCCGATGGCGTCGACGAAGACGTCCATGGAGAGGACCCGCCCCTGGTGGACGCTGACGGCGTCGAAGACCATGGCCTTCAGCTCGCGCACGTTGCCGGGGAAGTCGTGGGTGCCGAGCAGCTGCGGCAGCTGGCGCGGCGCGGTCGGCTTCCGCTTGCCGAGCTGGCGCGCCGCGTCCTCGAGGAAGTGCTCGAGGAGGAGCGGCAGGTCGTCCTTGCGCTCGCGCAGCGGCGGCACGCGCACGCGGTGGGTGCGCAGCCGGTAGTAGAGGTCGCGCCGGAAGGCGCCGGCCCGCTCCTTGGCCGAGAGGTCCTGGTGCGTCGCCACGATGATGCGGGCGGTGACGCGGCGGGGCTTGTCGCTGCCGAGCGGGAAGAACTCGCCCTCCTGCAGGAAGCGCAGCAGCTTCACCTGCGAGGGGATGGAGAGGTCGCCGATCTCGTCGAGGAAGAGCGTGCCGTCGGCCGCCTCCTCCACCATGCCGCGGCGCGCCTGGTCGGCGCCGGTGAAGGCGCCGCGCACGTGGCCGAAGAGCGTGTCGGCGAAGACCGCGTCGTCGAGCCCGGCCACGTTGACCGCCACCAGCTTGCCGGGGCAGCCGGAGAGCCGGTGCGCGGCGCGGGCCACGAGCTCCTTGCCCACGCCGCTCTCGCCGGTGACGAGCAGCGGCTGCGGGCTCGGCGCCACCGCCTCGACGTAGGAGAAGAGCGCCCGCATCACCGGGTCCTGCGTCACGATGCCGGCGAAGGCCTCGGGGTGGCGCACCTCGCCGGTGAGGAGGCGGCTCGTCACCTCCTGGTTCTCGCGCTGCAGCTCCTGGAAGCGGATGGCGCGCAGCACCCCCGCCAGCAGCCGGTCCTCCTCCTCGGTCTTCACGTGGTAGTCGAAGGCGCCGAGCTTCATGCAGCGCACGGCCGTCTCCAGCTGGTTCATGCCGCTCACCACGATCACCTTCACGTCCGGGTGCTCGGCGGTGATGCGCGCCAGCAGCTCCTCGCCGGAGAGGTGGGGCATGGTGAGGTCGAGCAGCACCACCCCGACGTCGTCGCCGTCGAGGATCTCGAGGACGCGGCGGGCGTCCTGGCAGGTGACCACGCCGCGCAGCCCGGCGGAGCGCTCCAGCGTGAGGCTCATGGCGCGCAGCCAGGCCGGCTCGTCGTCCACGAGGAGGATGCGGAAGGCGGGGGAGGCGCTCTCGCTCATGCCCGGGGCTCCTCGGCCGGCGGCAGGCCGAGCGTGGCGGTGGTCCCGCGGCCGGGCGCCGAGGCGAGCTCCAGCGTGCCGCCGTGCGCCTTGACGATGCCGGCCGAGACCGAGAGGCCGAGCCCGGTGCCGCCCCGGGCCCGCTTGGTGGTGAAGAAGGGATCGGTGACGCGCGCCAGGTCCTCGGGCTTGATGCCGACCCCCTCGTCGGCCACCTCGAGGACCACCTGGCCGCGCGCCGCGTCGTGGCGCGTCGCGAGCCGGACGCGCCGCCCCGGGTCGGGCAGCGCCTCGCAGGCGTTGACGAGCAGGTTGACCACCACCTGCTCGATGCGCTGGCCGTTGGCCCGCACCCGCGGCAGCCCCTCGCCGAGCTCCAGCTCGAAGCGGTGGGTGGCCCGCGTGATGGCGGCGCCGAGCAGCCGCACCGCCGCCCGCGCCACCTCGTTCAGGTCGACCGCCTCGAGCGCCGGCGAGTCCTCGCGCCGCGCGAAGTCCTTCAGGTCCTCGACGATGTGCTTGATGCGCCGGCCGCCGGCCTGCATCTCCTCGAGCATGAGCGGGATCTGCTCGCGCATCCGCTCCCAGGGGATGCCGCCCAGGGTGAGCCCGGCCGTGTCGGCGCCGCGCGTCTCGAGCGCCTCGAGGGCGTCCTCGAAGGCGGCCTTGAGGATGGGCATGTTGAGCAGGATGTAGCCGTTCGGGTTGTTGATCTCGTGGGCCACCCCCGAGACCAGCACGCCCAGCGCCGCCATCTTGTCGGCCTGCACCAGCTGCTGCTGGTGGATGCGCAGCTCCTCGACGGCCCGCTCCCGCTGCGCCACCTCGAGCGCCAGCGACTCGGTCCGCTGCGCCACCTGGCGCTTCAGGGAGCGCGACCAGAGGACCGTGCCGCCGAGCCCGAGGAGGAGCGGCACGAGCACCGCCGCCCCCCAGCGCGCCACCGTGCCCCACGGCACGCCCTGCGGCTCGAGCGGCCCGAGCCACTTGTGGTGGATGGCCTCGTACCGGCCGGTCTGGCGCAGGATGGCCAGCCCCTCGTCGATGCGGCCGAGGAGCTCGGCGTTCCCCTTGCGCACGGCGTAGCCGTACCGCTCGGCGGCGACGCTGCGCGCCACCGGCACCACGTCGGCGAGGCCGAGCTCGCGGCTCAGCCAGATGCCGGGCAGCGCCGCCACCACCAGGTAGTCGGCCCGCCCGGCCTCGAGGAGCTGGAGCGCGTCGGCCGGCGTGCCGGCGCGGACGAGATCGGGGCCGTAGCCCCGGCGCGTCAGCTGCTCGTCCATGATGCCGCCGCCGAAGACCAGCACCTTCTTGCCGCGCAGCTCGTCGAGCGAGGCCACCGGCCTCGTCGTCTTCCGCGCGAAGATGGCGTGGTGGATCACCGCGTGCGGCGCGGCGAAGTCGAGCTCGCGGGCCCGCGCCTCCGACCAGGAGATGCCCTGCAGGAGGTCGATGCGGCCGTCGGCCATGCCGGCCCGGATCTCGGACCAGGTGCCGAAGCGGAACTCGACCTGCATCCCCATGACCTCGGCCAGGGCCCGGGTCAGGTCGACGTTGAAGCCGGCCGGCTGGCCGTTCTTGTCGAGGAACTCGTAGGGCGGGTAGTCGCGATCGGCCCCCACCACCACCCGCTCGGCCGCGGCCGGGAGCGGCTCGAGGCCGGCCTGGGCGGCCGCGCGGGCCGGCCCGAGGAGCGCGGCGAGGGCCGCGAGGCGGGCGAGGGCGTGGCGGCGGAGGCGGGGCATGGCCGGGTTAGTGCCCCGCCCCAGGCGAGATGCCTACTGCGAGCGCCGATCCTCTCGCTGCGGCAGGCGGCCTCGTCGGTCCGCTGCTCGACGTAGCGCTGCTACGCCTGCGCTGCTCCCTCCTCGGGCGCCAGCCTCGCTTCGGTC
>DASTGK010000009.1:0-9928 GCA_035719085.1 Anaeromyxobacteraceae bacterium | reverse complement strand
GAGGCCGACTCGGTCGGCGCGGTCCCGGTGAGGAACGGCACGAAGGGGGCCTCCGGCTCGCCGGCGCGCGGCTCGCCGGCGAGCAGCCCGGAGGTCGGATCGATGCGCGCCAGCTCCACCCCCTCGGGCGCCTGGAACTCGACCGGCGGCCGGGCCCCGACCGCCGATTGCATGAAGGCGAGCCAGGCCGGCAGCGCGGCGCCGGCGCCGGTCTCGCGCGGCCCGAGCGGCGCGTGGTCGTCGAAGCCGACCCAGACGCCCGCCACCAGCTCGGGCGTGAAGCCGACGAACCAGGCGTCGCGGTGCTCCTGCGCCGTGCCGGTCTTGGCGGCGGTTGGGCGGCCGAGCGCCTTGGCGGCGGCGCCGGTGCCGTACTCGACGACGTCGCGCATCATCGACGAGAGGACGTAGGCGACGTCGGGGCGCGTGCCGGTCGCGGGGAGGACGAAGTCGGGCGGTGCCCCAGCGCTTGGCTCCCTCTCCCCCCCCGGGGGAGCGGGCACAGCGCTCTTCTCCCTCTCCCCCACCGGGGGAGAGGGCTGGGGTGAGGGGGCGGCCTGCGCGCTCGCCGCCTGCCCGAACTGCCCAGGCGCCCCCGGCTTCCACTCCTCGAGCACCGTGCCGTCCCGGTCCTTCACCCGGAGCACCATGACCGGCGGCGCGAGCTGGCCGCGGGCGGCGATGGTGGCGTAGGCGTTGGTCAGCTCGAGCGGCGTCACCTCGCCGGTGCCGAGCGCCAGGGTCAGGTTGCGCGGCAGGTCGCTCTCGATCCCCATGCGCCGGGCGAAGGCGATGACGGCGTCGACGCCCAGCGCGTCGGTCAGCTTCACCGAGACGGTGTTCTTCGACTCGGCCAGGGCCGCCTTGAGCAGCATGGGGCCGTCGAACTCGTCCTTCTCGAAGTTGCGCGGCTTCCACTCCTTGCCGGTCCAGGGGTCGCGGTAGAGGTCGGGCGTGTCGTAGACGAGCGTGGCCGGCGTGAAGCGGCGCGACTCGACGGCGGCGCCCCAGACGAACGGCTTGAAGGCGCTGCCCGGCTGGCGCCGCGCCTGGGTGGCCCGGTTGAACTGCGAGGCGACGAAGCCGGAGCCGCCCACCAGCGCCCGGATCTGGCGCGTCGGCGCGTCGAGCGCCACGAGCGCCCCCTGCACCTGCGGCTTCTGCTCGAGCGAGAGGGCGAGCGGCCGGCCGCCGCGCGCCAGCGTCGCCGGATCGGCCGCGCCCGGCATCACCCGCACCAGCACCACGTCGCCCGGCGCCACGACCGCCTTCACGCTCTTCGGCGCCGCGGTGCCGGCGGCGGGGTTCCACTTGCGGGCCCAGGCCACGTCGGCGAGCGGCAGCGTGCCGGTGGCGCCGCCCAGGTCGACCACCGCCTGCTTGTCCTCGACCGAGCGGACCAGCGCGGCGTAGACCTCGCCCGCCTCGAGCGGCCGGATGCGCAGGAGCTTCCTGGCGTCGCCGGCGGCCGACTCGCCCGGCTCGATCTCGTCCGGGTCGACGGCGCCGAGGTCCCAGACCGGCAGGGCGCCGCGCGGCAGCGAGGCCTCGGCGAGCCGGGCCCGCCAGGCGGGGAGGGCGGCGTCGAGCTGCTCCTTCGACAGCTTGGCGAGCGGGCCGCGGTAGCCCTGCCGCCGGTCGACGGCGCGCAGGTCGGCCTCGAGCGCGGCCTCGGCGTAGCGCTGCAGCGCCGGGTCCATGGCCACCTCGACGGTGAGCCCCTCGGTCTCGATCTTCTCGGCGCCGTACCTCGCGTCGAGGTACTTGCGGACGGCGTCGGCGTAGGAGGCGCCGGGCGGCGCCGGCTCGGGCGGCGCCACCACGATGGCGCGGGCCGCCTCGGCGTCGGCCTGGGCCTTGGTGATGAACCCCTCCTCGGCCATGCGGCGCAGCACGTACTTCTGCCGCTCCTTGGCCGCCACCGGGTGCTTCACCGGCGAGAGCCGCTCCGGCGACTGGACCAGGCCGGCCAGCGCCGCCGCCTCGCCGAGCGAGAGCTTCTTCACCGGCTTGCCGAAGTAGAAGCGGCTCGCCTCCTCGACCCCGTAGCGGCGGTGGCCGAGGTAGATCTGGTTCAGGTACAGGTAGAGGATCTCGTCCTTGCCGAGGTTCTGCTCGAGCCGCGGCGCCAGCACCAGCTCCTTCACCTTGCGCTTGGGGCGCCACTCGTCGGCCAGCAGGAAGGTCTTCACCACCTGCTGCGTGATGGTGGAGCCGCCGCACTTCACGCCGCCGGCCAGCAGCCCCTTGGCGGCGCAGCGCAGGATGGCGAGGTAGTTGACCCCCTCGTGCTGGTAGAACTTGGCGTCCTCGGCCGCCAGCACCGCCTTGCGCAGCACCTCCGGGATCTCCTGGAGCGGCACCACGGTGCGCCGCTCGCGCGCGAAGGAGAAGACCTCCACGCCGCCGGCGCCGAGGACGCGCGTCGAGACGAGCGGGCGGTAGTCGCGCAGGGTGTCGAAGGCCGGCAGCTCGCGCGTCCAGCGCAGGAGCACGAGCGCGGGCACGGCGACGGCGAGGGCGGCGAGGCCGAGCCCCCAGAGGAGGAGGCGGCGGCGGGTGAGCCTCTTCACGAAACCTCCGTCGGCCACGCCGGCGGCGGGCCCGCCCGGTCCGGGCGGCGGGATGTCGGGTGGGGTCGCATCGGGCGAGAGCGGCGGAACCATACCCCCGGGGGCAGGGCCGGGCAAACCGGGCGAGCGGGCCATGCGGCAGGGGCGTTCACGCCGCGTGCCGTGGCGAAACCCCGAGCCGCGACGGGCGGGTGCGCCGCCGCCGTCCCGTCGCGGGCCGGCGGGACACGCCGGCCCCGCGGGCGCCCGGACACGGGCGCGAAGCCGCTACTCCTCGCCCCGGCGCAGGCCGAGCGCGCGCATCTTCTTGTAGAGGTGGCTCCGCTCCAGGCCGAGCGCGCGGGCCGTCTCGGAGATGTTCTCCTCGTGGGCGGCCAGGGCGCCGAGGATGATCTCGCGCTCCGCCTCCTCGACGAGCGCGTGGAAGCCGGTCCCCTCGCGGAAGCGGTCGGCGCGAGGGCGCCGGGCGCCGGGCAGCGCCGCCGCCACCGCCGAGGCGTCGATGGCCGGGCCGTCGCTCAGGATGACCATCCGCTCCACCAGGTTGCGCAGCTCGCGCACGTTGCCCGGCCAGTCGTGCGCCTGCAGCGCGAGGAGCGCCTCGCGGTCGAGCGTGGCCGGCTTGCGGCCGTTGCGGGCGCAGGCCTCGGCGAGGAAGCGGGCGGCCAGCTCCGGGATGTCCTCCTTGCGCTCGCGCAGCGGCGGCAGGTGGAGCGGCACCACGTTGAGCCGGTAGTAGAGGTCCTCGCGGAAGCGGCCGGCCGCCACCTCGGCCGGCAGGTCCTTGTTGGTGGCGGCCACCACGCGCACGTCGACGCGCAGGGTGGCGCTGCCGCCGACGCGCTCGAACTCCCCCTCCTGCAGCACGCGCAGCACCTTGGCCTGCATGGCCGGGGGCATGTCGCCCACCTCGTCGAGGAAGAGCGTGCCGCCGTCGGCCAGCTCGAACTTGCCGCGGCGCGCGGCGTGGGCCCCGGTGAAGGCGCCCCGCTCGTGGCCGAAGAGCTCCGACTCGATGAGCTCGGCCGGGACGGCGGCGCAGTTGAGCTTCACGAACGGGCCGGCGGCGCGGCGCGACCGCTGGTGGATGGCGCGCGCCACCAGCTCCTTGCCGGTGCCGTTCTCACCCGTGACGAGGACCCGCCCCTCGCTGGGGGCGGCGCGGGCGACCAGGTCGAGCAGCCGCTTCATGGCCGGGCCGCTCCCGACCAGGTCGCCGTCGCGCCCCGCCTCGCGCCGCAGCTCGGCGTTCTCCAGCTCGAGGGAGCGGCGCGTCAGCGCGTTGCGTACCGCCAGGGTGAGCTTGTCCTTGACGATCGGCTTCTCCAGGAAGTCGACCGCGCCGAGCTTGAAGGCCTCGCGCACGGTGTCGAAGGTGCCGTGGCCGCTCATGACGATGACCGGAAGCTCCGGCCGGGTCTCCCGCGCGCGGGCGAGCACCGCGAGGCCGTCGAGGTCCGGCATCTTCACGTCCATCACCACCACCTCGACCGGGAGCGCGGCGATCTTCTCCAGCGCCTCGCGGCCGCCCGAGGCGGTCTCGGTGGCCCACCCCTCCATCGAGAGGGCGCGGGCCACGGTCACGAGGATGTTGCGTTCGTCGTCGACGACGAGCACCAGGGCGGGCATGGCGCCGGATGGTACCTCCGGAAGGATTTTCTTTGACAGCGGTTGTCACCGGGGCCAGATACACGGCTGATCCGCCATCTCGAACAGGGAGCCACCCCATGCGCCGCCTCCTCGTCCTCGCGCTCGCCGCCTCCGCGACCCTCCTCACCGCCTGCCCGTCGCCCCCCAAGAACGGAGAGTGCAAGTCGTCCAAGGACTGCGAGGCGCAGGCCGGCTTCGGCAAGATCTGCGTGCAGGGGCGCTGCTCCGAGTGCGCCGCCGACGCCGACTGCCAGCCGGGCTTCGTCTGCGCCGGCAGCCGCTGCGAGCCGAAGCCGGCGCCCGCCGCGCCCGCCCCGGTCTCCACCGCCCCCAAGGCCGAGTGCACAGCCGACTCCGACTGCGGCGCCGGCAAGGGCTGCCAGGCCGGCAAGTGCGTCAGCACGGTCGACCCCGCCTGCGCCGACGCCTCCGTCTTCACCGTCCACTTCGGCTTCGACCAGTCCGCCGTCACCGGCGACGCCCCGGCCACGCTGCAGCGGCTCGCCGCCTGCCTGCAGAAGAGCCCGGCCAAGCGGGTCCAGGTCGACGGCCACGCCGACGAGCGCGGCACCACCCAGTACAACCTGGCCCTCGGGAAGAAGCGCGCCGAGGCGGTGAAGAAGTACCTCGGCGACCTGGGCGTGGCCGGCGCGGTGGAGACCAACACCTACGGCAAGGAGAAGCCGCTGTGCGGCGAGCACACCGAGGAGTGCTGGGCCAAGAACCGGCGCGCCCAGTTCACCGTCGAGCGCTGACGTGACCGCCCTCGGCCGCGCCGCCCCGGCGCTCCTCGCCCTCGCCGCCACCGGCTGCTGGGTCCCGCTCGAGCGGGGCCGGCTCATGGAGGCGCGCATCCAGCGGCTCGAGGTGGAGACGCGCGAGCAGGGCCGCGCCCTCGACGACCTGGTGAAGGAGAAGATCGCCCAGGTCGACCGGAAGCTGAAGGAGGTCCAGGTCAAGCTCGACGAGCTCAACACCACCGCCCGCGCCAAGGGGGCCGACCTGGGCGTGGCGGTGGGGCGGCTGCAGGAGGAGCTGACCCGGGTGAAGGGCGATCTCGAGGCCCAGGCCCACCAGCTCGGCCAGCTCGACCAGTCGGTGCAGGCGCTGTCGAAGGAGACCGACACCCGGCTCGCCTCGCTCAAGGGGACCGGGGCGCTCGACGAGGCCATGGCCCGGCAGAAGCTGTCGGAGCTGCCGAAGCCGGACGACCGGGCGGCCGTGCTGGCGCTCGCCGACAAGGAGGCGGCGGCCGGCGAGAAGGGCGTCGCCCGCGAGCTCTACCTCCACTACGTGAAGCGCTGGCCCAGGGACGACAAGGCGGACGAGGCCGGCTTCAAGGCCGGCGAGATCCTGGCCGGCCAGGGGCGCTGGCGCGAGGCGGTGGTGGTCTTCGGCAAGGTGGCCGAGGAGCACCCCAAATCGGACAAGGCCGGCCCGGCGCTCCTGCAGGTGGCCGAGGGGATGGTGCAGCTCGACCGGAAGGAGGACGCCCGCGCCTTCCTCGAGCAGGTGATCGCCGACCACCCCAGGACCGAGGCGGCCGCCAAGGCCAAGGCCCGGCTCGCCGAGCTCTTCCCGAAGAAGCCGCCGCCGAAGAAGAAGTAGGAGTGAAGGACCGGGCCCGCGCCGCGGCGGCCTCTCGTCGCCGCGCGCCCCTCCCGCCGATGGGCCGCCCTCACCCGGGTGTTGCCCCGCAGCCGTCCCACGCACACCAGACAGGTGGGCCCCCGCCGGCACCCCGGCTTCTCGGGGCGGGTGTGGCGGTCGGCGGCGGGCACGGGTGTGTCCTGGATAGGCCGGTGACGTGCGTCCGGCGAGGACGGGATCATGGCGCGAGTCCGGATCGGCGAGCTCCTGGTGCAGCGCGGGCGGATCGACGAGCTCCAGCTCCAGAGCGCGCTGGCCCACCAGCGCCGGTGGGGCGGTCGCCTCGGCCGCGCGGTGGTCACGCTCGGCTTCCTCTCCGAGCCCACCTTCCTCGAGGCGCTCGGCGAGCAGCTCGGCGCGCCGTTCATGACCATCGGCGACCGGCCGGTGGAGCGCGAGGTCCTGCGCCTCCTGCCGGAGAGGCTCATCCGCAGCCGGGGCGTGCTGCCCCTGGCGCGCGCCAGCGCAGGGCGGCGCAGCGCGCTCGTCGTGGCCGTCTCGGACCCCGGCGACCTCGGCGTCCTCGACGAGGTCACCTTCGCCACCGGCCTCGAGGTGAAGCCGGTGCTGGCCGCGGAGGGCGACATCGCCCGCGCCATCCGGCGGCTCCTCGGCGGGGGCGGGTCGCTGCGCGCCGTCGAGCCGATCGACGTCCCGGAGGACACGAGCCCGCTCACGCTGCTGCGCCGGGGCCAGAAGACCCGGCACTGACGACCCGGGGCGCTACGGCGCCCCCTCGTCCCCGTCGACCTCCTCCTCGGGCGGCTCGCCGGCGGCGCGCCCCTCGTGCTGCAGCCCCCACTGCCCGATCCGCTTGAGGACGGTGCTCTTGGCGATGCGGAGCTCCTTCACCACGGCGGCCCGCTTGCCCCGGTTCCGCCGCAGCGAGAGCCGGATCGCCTCGCGCTCGATCTCCTCGAGCGTGAGTCCGCGCAGGAAGAGCGTGTCGTCGTCGCCGGTGTCGCCGGCCGCCGTGCGCGTGTCCTCGAAGACCACCGCGCTCCCCGGGACGGCCAGCCCCTCGCCGCGGAAGAGGAGCGCCCGCTGCACCACGTTGCGCAGCTGGCGCACGTTGCCGGGCCAGTCGTACCCCTCGAGCCGGGCGAGCGCCTCCTCCGCCCAGCGCAGCCCCAGGCCGCGCGGCGCCGCCTGGGCCAGGAAGGTCTCGGCCAGCGCCCGCACGTCCCCGCGGCGCTGGCGCAGCGGCGGCACCGTCACCGGCACGACGCAGAGCCGGTAGAAGAGGTCCTCGCGGAACTTGCCGGCGCGCACCTGGGCCCGCAGGTCGCGGTGGGTGGCGGCCACGATGCGGACGTCGACGGTGAGCGGGCGCGAGGCGCCGACCCGCTTCACCTCGCCGAGCTCGAGGGCGCGCAGGAGCTTCGGCTGCAGGTCGAGCGGCAGCTCGCCGATCTCGTCGAGGAAGATGGTCCCGCCGCTCGCCTCCTCGAAGGCCCCCTTGCGCAGCCGCTCGGCGCCCGAGAAGGCCCCCTTCTCGTGGCCGAAGAGCTCCGACTCGATGAGCGTCTCGGCGATGGCCGAGCAGTTGACCGGGATGAACGGCCCGGCCGAGCGGGCGGAGCGGGCGTGGAGCGCCCGCGCCACCAGCTCCTTGCCGGTGCCGGTCTCGCCCAGGATGGTGACCGCCGCGTCGGAGGCGGCGACGCGCTCCACCAGCTCGAAGACCTGGCGCATGCCGGGGTCGCGGCTGACCATCCCCTCGAAGGCGATGGGGCGCGGCCCCTCGGCCGCCCCGGGCGCCTCGAGCACCAGCTCCACGTCGCCCACCGTGAGCGGCACGCCGAAGGGGAGCTCGCTCCGCTCGACGCGGGCGCCGGCCAGCAGCGTGCCGTTGGTCGAGCCGAGGTCGGCGAGGTGCCAGCGGCCGCCGCGCGGCTCGAGGCGAAGGTGGCGCGAGGAGACGAACGGGTCGTCGAGCACCACGCCGTTGCCGGGCGCCTTGCCGACGGTGAGGCCGGCGGGCGGCACCGGCACCGTCCGCTCGCCGCCGCGCTCGCGGATCCTCAGGCGCGCGGCCGGGGCCTCCTCCTCCGCCGCGCCGGGCCGCCGCAGGCGGGTCAGGCCGGCGCGGGTCAGGTCCTCGCCCGGCGGCGTGGTGGCGCGGAAGAGGGCGCGCCAGGCCCCGAGGGCGATCTCGGCGCCGTCGGCCAGGCGGACCTCGGCCTGCTCGACGCCGCCGACGCGGGTGCCGCGGCCGGAGCGGTCCACGAGGTGGAAGTCCTCGCCGCGCCGCTCGACGAGGGCCTGGACGCGCGACAGCGTGGGGTCCGGGAGGGAGACGTCGCAGTCGGGGGCGCGGCCGATGGCGGTCCGCTCCTCCAGGGCGACGCGGAGGAGCTCCTCACCGTGGCGGAAGAAGGCGAGCTCGGGCATGTTCACTCCTGGTTATCCAATCCTCCGGCCGAGGTGAAGGGAATTGTGACCCAAGGTGAGGAGCGGCCGGGCGGCCGGGTGCCGGGCCGGCCGGGTCCGTTGCACGGGCGGGGCCGCGCCGTGGACCGGCCAACCGCCCGCCACGCCAGGTGAATGGGCAGGGCGGCCGCGCGCCAGGCGGCCGCCGGGCGGACCATGGTCCGTGGCGCGGACGGTCGTGGCGCGCAGGCGGCCTGTGCACGCGCGCACAGGCCACGGGTCACGGGCCACGGGCCACGGGTTCGGGTTCGGGTTCGGGGTGTCAGTCCCGGGCCAGCGCCTGGAACTCCGGGTCGCCGGCGAGCGCGTCGAACATCCGGTCGGCCTCGAGCCAGCCGCGCACCTTGGCCGGGTCGGCCGCGAGCGCCTTCCGGAGCGCCGCCAGCGCCTCGGCCGGCTTGCCCCAGAGCGCGTGGAGCGCCGCCACGTTGTAGTTGAGCAGGAGGTCGTCCGGTGAGAGGGCCGCGGCCCTGGCGTAGGCCCGCTCCGCCTCGGCGTAGAACCCCTTCTGCGCGAAGCAGATGCCGAGGTCGAGGTGGGCCTCGAAGTCGTCGGGGGAGAGCCGGACCACCTCCTTGAGGTGGCCGATGGCGCTCCGGTATTCGCCCTCGTCCATGAGGAGCGCCGCCAGCTCGTGGCGGGCGAACGGGTCCTCCGGGTCCTGCGCCACGGCCGCGCCGAGCGCCCCGAGCGCCTCGCGGGTCTCGCCCTGGTCGGCGAGCGTGAGGCCGAGGTTGAGCTGGGCGTCGGGGTGGGCCGGGTCGATCGAGAGCGCCTCGCGGTACTCGCCCACCGCCATCTCCGGCCCGTGCGTGGCGAGGAAGCTCGCCAGGTTGGCGTGGGCGGTGGCGCTGTCCGGCTCGAGCCGCAGCGCCGTCAGGTACTCCTCGAGCGCCTCGCGCCACCGCTTCTGCTCCGAGTAGACGGTGGCCAGGTTGTCGTGGGCGTGGGCCGCCTCCGGGTCGAGCTCGATGGCCTTCTGGAACTCCTTGGCCGCCTCGTCGAGCCAGCCGCGGTCGGCCAGCTCGATGCCCCGGGCGTTGTGGTGATCCGACAGCGCGATGTGGTCCTTGGTCCCGCTCACGCGCGGCATCCTACTGCCAATCCCCCGGCGCGCGAGCGCCGCGTTGACCGGCGGCGCCCGGGGCGGCAAGGTCGGCGCCCCATGGCCCACTACACCGTCCTCGACGCCGCCGCGCTGGCCGAGGTGGCCGCCCGCTTCGGCCTGCCGCCGCCCGAGCGGGCCCTCCCCGAGCCGAAGGGGCGCGTCAACACGAGCTACCACCTGTGGGCCGGCGGGGCGCGCTGGTTCCTCCGGATCGCCGAGGGCAAGACCGAGGCCGACGTGGCCTTCGAGGCGGCGGTGCTCGGCGCGCTCGGCGAGGCGCGCTTCCCGGTGCCGCGGCTCGTCCCGGCGCTCGACGGCCGCCCCTTCGCGCCGGCGGGCGGCAAGCCGGCCATGCTCTTCGCCTACGCGCCCGGCGAGGAGCTCGCGCGCCAGGCGGCCGGGCCGGAGCGGTGCCGCCGCGTCGGCGAGCAGCTCGGCCGGCTGCACGACCTCGCCTCGGGGCTCCTCCTCGAGCGGGAGAACCCCTACGGCCCCGCCCGCGTCGCCCCCTGGC
>DASTGK010000008.1:0-6494 GCA_035719085.1 Anaeromyxobacteraceae bacterium | reverse complement strand
GACCTGCGACGGCGGCGGGGGCGGCTCCGCGGCCGCGGGCGGGCCGGGCTGGCCCACCGCGGCGGTGGCCATGGCCAGGCCGGCGAGGGCGGCGAGCCGGCGCGGGCTCACTCGGTCCACTCCCAGCGGAGCTTCAGGTCGAGGCCGTGGTCGCCCACGACCGCCTCGCGGTTGTCGGTGTCCCACTGGTACTGGAGCGCGGTGTGGTCGCCGAGCCGCAGCTCGGCCTGGGCCCGCTGGCCGCGCGCGCCCGAGAGCGGCGCCTGGTAGCGGAGCCGGAGCCGGTCCTTCACCACCCAGGACTCGAACTCGGCGCGCGGCTCCACCAGCCCGGTCTGCTCCGAGTAGACGCTGGTGATCCGCACCGACATGTCGCGCAGCGGCCCGCCGCTCGGGAGGAAGCGGCGCACCTGCTCGTCGAGGCCCGAGGCGGAGAAGAGGGCCTGGGCCGCCGCCGCGGTGGCCAGCCCCTGCGTGCCGGCGCCGAGCGGCGCGTCGCGCCGGGTGAAGCCCATGGAGAGGAGCGTGATGATGTCGGGCTGCGACAGCGGCGGGGCGCTCGTCAGCGTCACCTGGGGGTCGGCCATGGAGCCGAAGAGGTGCATGAAGACCTGGTAGTCGGAGACGCGCGACTCGCCGTGGACGTCGAGCGCCATCTCCACCTTGTGCCGGTCGGTGAAGTCGACGATGGCGTGCGACAGGGCGAACTCGTTGCCGCGGAAGACGGCGCGGCTGCCGTCGGTCATGGCGAGCGTACCGACCAGCCCGGGCGCGGCCAGGCTGCCGGTGAGCGTGAGCTCCCCCTTCATGCCGCCCCGCACCAGGTCGTTGTCGACGCGGGCGTCGCCGTCCACCACGAGCTGCAGGTCGAAGCGGAGCCACTCCCCGGCCTTGTCGTAGGCCCGCGCGGCGGCGCGGCGGCGCCGCGGGTCGAGCACCCCCTTCTCCAGGCCCACGTCCTGCGTGTAGCGGGCCCGCACCACGTGGAGCCGCCCGGTCACCAGCGTCTCGTCGGGCGTGCCGGCCGCCTCGAGCCGCCCGGAGAGGACCGCCGGCAGCGTCGGCGGCACCGCCACCGGCACCTCGTCGAGCTGCGCCTCCACCTTGAGCCGCGCCGGCACCAGCCGCTCGAGCTCCACCTCGCCGGAGAGGCCGACCAGGCCGCCGTTCACCTGCGCGGTGAGCGCGTCGAAGAGCACCTTGTTCTGCGAGAAGGCCAGGTCGCCGCGCAGCCCCTCGAAGGCGGCGGTGGCGCCGCGCAGCTGGAAGCCGGCCTCCTCCAGCCGGCCGTCGCCGAGCAGCACCGGCTCGTCGGTGGTGCCGCCCACGTGGGCCTCCACCGCCAGCCGGCCGTGCGGGCGCCGCAGCGCCGGCAGCACGCCGCCGAGCAGCCGGAGGTCCACCGACCCCTCGGCCAGGAGGTCCAGCTCGCCGCCGGCCCCGACGGCGCCGGTGAGCGCGAGCTCGGTGTCGGCGCCGCGCACCGCGAACCGCTCCACCTCGAGCGCCCCGCGGTCGAAGCGGAGCCGGATGGGCTCGGCCGCCTCGAGCTTCAGGTCGGCGTAGGAGGCCTGCAGCCGGTCGAGCCGCACCTGGCCGCGCGCCGCGCGCAGGTCGGCCGCCTCCCCCTCGGCGGTCACCTCCCCCTCCACCGCCGCCTTGAGGCCGGCCGGCGGGCCGCCCGGCCAGAGCCGGGCCGCGTCGAGCAGCTCGAGCGCCGCCGTCGCCTTCCAGGGGATCCGCCCCTCGAGGCGCGCCTCGCCGCTGAAGCGGACGCCGTCGGCGCCGCCGGTGACGAGCACCCGCCGCCCCACCACCGTGCCGCCCAGCTGCACCGTGCCGAGCGGCGCGCCGCGCAGCGCCACGGCGTCGCCGTTCAGGGCGAAGTGGACGTCCGGCTGCTCCCAGGAGCCGGCCAGCGTCGCCTGGCCCGAGACCGAGCCGCCCCAGCCGCCGCCCGGCAGCCCCAGCGCCGCCACCGGCACGCCGGCCAGCGCCACGTCGAGGCTCCACGGGAACGGCAGCGCCATCCCCCAGCGCCCGGTGGCGGTGGCGGTGCCGGGGCCGTACTGGAGCTCGAGCCGGTCGAAGCGCGCCTCGCTGGCGCCGGCGATCCGGCCCGAGAGCCGCCCGCCGTCGTACCGGCGCCCCAGCAGCTCGCCCGGCCCGAGCCGCCCGGTGAAGTCGGCGTCGAGCGCCGCCGCCGGCCCCGAGGCGGTGGCGGTCACCTCGGCCACCTGCCCGTCCATCACGTCGCGCAGCACGCGCGTCTTGGGCAGCCAGTCGAGCACCGCGTCGAAGAAGTCGCGCAGCCGGCCGGAGCCGGTGAAGCGGGAGGCGGTGACCCAGGTCGGCTTGCGCCCGAGGTCGACGGTGGCCCAGCCGCGGTAGCGGCTCTGGCCCCGCTGGCCGTCCACGTTGGTGAAGCGCAGGGCGTAGTCCGGGCCGTAGGCCACGTCGGCGGTGGCGCTCCCGAGGTCCACCTTGAGGAAGTGGAGCTGCTCGGCCCGCACCTGGGCCTCGGCCCGCGGGTTGCCGTAGGGCGCGGCGCCGATCCGCGCCGTGACCTGCGCCCGCCCGGACCAGGGCAGCCCGGCCACGTGGCCGAGCGCGCCCAGGTCGACGTCGCCCACGGCCCGCACCTCGAACCCGCGCGCCTGGTCGAAGTGGACCGCCGCGTCGACGTCGGCGTGGCCGGCCCCGACCTCGAGGCGCGCCTGGTCGAAGAAGATGCCGTGCTGGTCGATGCGGAAGGGGGCGCGCACCCGCCCCCGCTCGAACTGCAGGAAGGTGAAGTCGCCGGGGTGCGCCGCGCGCCACGAGCCGGTCAGCGACCGGAAGCCCCGCACCTGCGCGTCGACGTGGCCCACGAGCGCCGTCGGCATGGCGACCGGGCCGGCGAGGTGGCCGGCGCCGTCGAGCCGCACCGTCACCCAGGCGCCCGGCACCGCCACGCGCTCCAGCAGCTCGGCGAGCTCCACGCCCTCCAGCTTCACCGCGAGGTCGAGCGGCGCGCCGCGCGCCAGCTTCACGTCGCCGGAGGCCTTGACGGCGCCGCCCGAGAACGGGACCACCAGCTCGTCGACGGCGATCCGGTCGCCGAGCCAGCGGAAGCGCCCCTGGCCGGCCCCCGGGGCGACCGGGCCGGCCCGCAGGTGGTCGAAGCGGACGGTGCCGCCCACCTGCGGCGCCGCCGGCCTCCCCTTCACCGACGTCTCCACCACCACGTGCCCCTGCCACGGGGCGGCCGAGACGCCGAGCAGCCCCACCAGCCCCTCCAGCGTGCCGTCGGCGGTGGCCACGAGGTCGAGCGACGGGGCGCACAGGTCGGCGACGGTGCCGCGCAGGCCGAAGCGGGCCCCGCCGGCGCTCGCCTCGGCGCGCGCCAGCACCAGGCCGGACAGGTCGAGCGCCACCGCCCCCTCGACCGCCGGCTGCGCCACGCGCCAGCGCTGGCCGGACCGCTCGACCTCGACCTCGGCGGCGCCGACCGCCAGCCGCAGCCGGCGCGGCGCCCGGCCGAGCCGCCAGCCGATCCCCTCGGCGGCGCGCCCGTCGACGCCGAGCCCGGTGGCCCGCACCTTCACGCCGCCCGGCAGGGCGAGGTCGACCGCGCCGTCGGCCACGGCGAGCCGCCCCACCGCCACCCCGTCGACCCAGGGCGGCGGGCAGGCGCCGCCCTGCGGGAGCGACGGGAGCGCGAGGGCGAGGCGCGGCCGGCGCAGCGCGAGCTCGGCCAGCTCGAGCCGCCGCCCCAGCCCCTGCACCGGCGCCAGCCGGGCGCTGGCGGCGTCGGCGGTGAAGACCGGCGCGCCGGGCGGCCCGAGGGCGAGCCGGTCGACCGCGAGCTCGAGCCGGATGGGGTCGATGCGGCAGGCCTCGACCGACACCGCGAGGCCGGTGGCCCCCTCGACCCGGGCGGCGGCGATGGCGCAGATCCGGTCGCCCGCCCAGCGCGTGCGCAGGACGACCAGCGTCGCCGCCACGAGCGCGAGCAGGGCGAACAGGAGCGCGAAGGCGAGGCGCCGCTTCTTCACGAAGCCGATTGTCCCGCCGCCCCGGTGAGAACGCTACTTGGCGAGCGACTCGAGGTACCGGTCGATGTCCGCCAGATCGATGCGGAGGCGCTCCCCCGGACGGGCCCCGTCGGCGGGCGGCGCCGGCGCCGGCTCGACCTCGAGGCCGAGGTCGCGGGCCACCCGGTCCACGGCGGCGCCGTCGATGTCCCGGGCCCGCGCCACGAAGCCCTCGAAGAGCGCGTTGTCGCACAGCGTGTTGATGACGCGCGGCGTACCGCGGCTGTGGGCGTGGACGCGCCCGAGCGCCTCGGCGGTGAAGGGGACGCGGCCGGCGCCGGCCAGCCGCAGCCGGTGGCGCACGTAGGCGTCGGTGTCCTCCGCCTTGAGCGGCTCGAGCCGGTACTTGAGGGCGACGCGCTGGGCCAGCGGCGGGTCGAGCCGCAGGTTGTCCTCGATCTCGGGGAGGCCGAAGAAGACGAAGGAGAGCAGCTTCCGCTCCGGGACCTCGAGGTTGAGCAGGCCGCGGAACTCCTCCATGATCTCGCGCGAGGCGAGCATCTGCGCCTCGTCGATGAGGACCACCGCCTTCTTGCCCTGCTCGTAGATGCGGACGAGCCGCTGGTAGAGCTGGGAGAGGAGCGCCAGCTTCTCCTCGGCCGGGGCCTCGACGCCGAGCTGCAGGGCGATGCGGCGCAGCAGCCAGCTCGCGGTGATGCCCGAGTGGATGATGACGAGCAGCGCCGCCTCGTATTCCTCCTCCGGCAGGCTGTCGAGCATGCGCCGCGCCAGCGTCGTCTTGCCGGCGCCGATGTCGCCCACCAGCACCGCCAGCCCCTTCATGTTGGAGACGGCGTGGGTGAGCCGCAGGAGCGCCTGGGCGTGCTGCGCCGAGCCGTAGTAGAAGCGCGACACCGGCGCGTTGGAGAAGGGCTCCTGCCCGAGCTCGTAGAAGTCGAGGTAGTTCACGCCGTTCCCCGTCTAGAGGTACCCGATGTTCTTCTTGGCCGCGGGGGCGCCGGGCGCCGCGGGCCGGGACGCCGGGGGCGCGGCGGGCGCCGGGCGAGCCGCGTGCCGGGCCTCGTCGGCCGGGGGCGTGCCGGCGCCGCCGCCGAGCGCCGCCACCTTGCTCGACGCCTGCCGGTAGGCGGGATCGACCTTGGCCACCTTCTGGAAGAACCAGAGCGCCACCTGCGGCTGGCCCATGGCCTCGTAGGCGCCGCCCAGCTCGAAGTGGAGCGCCCGGGCCGAGTCCTTGGAGACGTAGTCGGAGCGGAGCGCCCGCCGGAGCGCCTCGACCGCCTCGGCCGGACGGCCCTGGGCCATGCGACAGAGGCCGATCATCGAGAGCGCGTCGACCTCCTTCTTCCGGTTGGTCCCCTTGAGCGCGGTCTCGAACTCGTGGACCGCGTCGTCGAGCAGCCCCATCTCCTTGTAGGCGATGCCGAGGTCGTAGTGGGTGTCGGAGTCCTCGGCGTTGACCGTCTCCGCCACGCCCTTCTTGAACTGGTTGAAGACGTCCTCGACCGAGTACTGGAACTCGTCGTCGGCCGCGGGCGCGGGGCCGGCGCCGTCCAGCTCCTCGGCCAGCTCGGCGGCGATGTCGAAGCTCTCGCCCTGCGCCGCGGCGGGGGCGACGAGCGAGGGGCTGGGCCGCACCGTGCCGAGGTCGCCGGCGGCGGGGCGCGCCCCGGCGGACCGCGCGGCCTGGGCGGGGGCCGGGGCCTCGGGCGCGGCGCGCCGCTCCACCTCGGCCAGCCGCGCCTGCACCTGGCGGTGGCCCGGGTAGAAGGCGAGCAGGTTCTGGAGCGCCTCGCGCGCCTCGTCGAGGAGCCCCTGCTGGACGAAGAAGTCGGCCTCCTCGAGCTCGTCCCCGAGGTCGACCTCCTCCTCCTCCTCGGCGCCTGACGCGACCTCCTCCGGCAGGTCGGGCACCGCGGGCACGATCACCGGCGGCCGGGCGGCCGGGCGGGCCGGCGGCGCGGGGGCCGGCGCCAGCCGCGGCTCGTCGCCCTCCTCGTCGACGACGGTCTCGTCGTCGGCGCCCGCCTGCGCCGCGGCGGCCGCCAGGTCGTCGTCGTCGGCGAGCGGCTCGGCGTCGAGCTCCAGCTCGAGCTCGGGCGGCGGCGCGGCCGCGGGCTCGTCGTCGACCACGGCGTCGCCCTCGTCGCCGGCCATCGCCAGCGCCAGGTCGTCGTCGCCGCCGGCGCCCGGCGCGGCGAGGGGCGGTAGCGTCGGGAAGCCGCCCTCCTCGTCGAGCGAGAGCTCGGCGCCGTCGATCGGCTCCGGCCCCTCCGAGACCTCCTCGACGTCGCCGCCGTCGAGCCGGATCTCCTCGGTGCCGCCCACCGCGCCGGACAGCTCGGCCAGGCCCGGGTGGTTCGGCCCGAGCTGCCGCAGGCGCGAGAGCGCGTCGCGGGCGCGGTCCGAGAGCCCCTTGGCCAGGCAGGCCCGCACCGCCGCCTCGCCCGCCGCGAT
>DASTGK010000007.1:0-12594 GCA_035719085.1 Anaeromyxobacteraceae bacterium | reverse complement strand
AGTGGGTGCGCCGCCGGCTCCGCATCGCCCGGCGCCGCCGCGAGCGCGCCCGCCACCAGGCGCCGCCCCCGCCGGCCACCGCCCCGGCCTGGGTCGCCACCGCCCTGCCGATCCTCCTCTTCGTGGCGCTCGTGGCGGCGCTCCTCCTCGGCGCTGCCGAGCTGGTCCACCTGCTGGCCCACGTGCCGGCGGCCGACTGGCTGGTCACGCTCCAGGCGGCCGGGGCGACGCTCGGGCGGGTGCTCGTCGCCGTGGCGCTCGGCACCCTCTGGGCGCTGCCGGCCGGCCTCGCCATCGGCCTCTCGCCGCGCCTGTCGCGCGCGCTGCAGCCGGTGGTGCAGGTGGTGGCGAGCTTCCCGGCCCCCATGCTCTTCCCGGCGGTCGTGGCGCTCCTCGCCAGGGCCGGCGTCGGGCTCGGCACCGGCAGCGTGGTGCTCATGCTGCTCGGCACGCAGTGGTACATCCTCTTCAACGTGGTGGCCGGCGCCATGGCGGTGCCGGTCGACCTGCGCGAGGCGGCCCGCAGCTACCGGATCACCGGCTGGGAGCGGTTCAAGCGGCTGCTCCTGCCGTCGGTGCTCCCCTACCTCGTCACCGGCTGGGTGACCGCGGCCGGCGGCGCCTGGAACGCCTCCATCGTCTCCGAGTACGTCGCCTTCCAGGGGCGCGTCACCACCACCTTCGGCCTCGGCGCCCGCATCAGCGCGGCGGCCGAGGCGGCCGACTTCCCGCGCCTCGCCGCCAGCGTGGTGGTGATGGCGGCGGCGGTGGTCCTCTTCAACCGGCTGGTCTGGCGCCCGCTCAACGAGCACGCCGAGCGCCGCTACACGCCGTAGCGACGGAGACGATCCGATGGCCGACGCCGCCACCGCCACCCCGACCCCCGCCGCCCCGGCACAGGCCGCCCCGCCGCTCCTCGAGCTCGACGGCGTCTCGCACTCGTTCGTCCTCCCCTCGGGCCAGCGGCTCGAGGTGCTGCGCGACGTCTCGGTGGCCATCCGGCCGAACGAGGTGGTGGCGCTGCTCGGCCCCTCCGGCTGCGGCAAGTCCACCATCCTGCGCATCCTGGCCGGCCTCGTCCGGCCCACCGCCGGCACGGTGAAGGTGCACGGCGCGCCGATCGACGGGCTCGCGCCGGGCGTGGCCATCGTCTTCCAGGGCTTCGCCCTCTTCCCCTGGATGACGGTGCAGGAGAACGTGCTCGCGGTGCTCCGCGCCGCGCGGCTGCCGGCGGTGGAGGCCTCCGCCCGCGCCGCCGAAGCCATCCGGCTCGTGGGGCTCGCCGGCTTCGAGGAGGCCTTCCCGCGCGAGCTCTCCGGCGGCATGAAGCAGCGCGTCGGCATGGCGCGGGCGCTCTCGCTCCGGCCCGAGGCGCTCTTCATGGACGAGCCCTTCAGCCAGGTGGACGCCCTCACCGCCGAGGCGATGCGGGCCGAGATCCTCGACATCTGGTCGGCCCGCACCCGCAACCCCTCCTCCATCCTCCTCGTGTCGCACGACATCAAGGAGGTGGTGACCATGGCCGACCGGATCGTGGTCCTCTCGGCCAACCCGGGGCGCGTCCGCACCGTGGTGGAGAACCCGCTCCCGCGCCCGCGCGACGGCCGCTCGCCCGAGGTGGCGGCGCTCGTCGACCGGCTGCACGACCTCATCACCGGGCACGAGCTGCCCGACCTGCCGCCGGCCGCCCCGGAGCTGCCCGCGGTCGAGTTCCTGCCGCCGGCCGGCGCCGTCGAGGTGGAGGGGCTCGTCGAGTGGCTCGACGCCCGCGGCGGGCAGCAGGACGTCTTCCGCATCGCCGCCGAGACGAGCCGCGAGTTCGGCCCGCTCCTCTCGGTGGTGAAGGCGGCCGAGCTGCTCGACCTCGTCGACACGCCGCGCCGCCTGGTGGTGCTGACCCCGCTCGGCAAGCAGTTCGCCGCCGCCCCGCCCGACGGCCGCAAGGCCATCTGGCGGGCCAAGCTGCTCGAGCTGAAGCTCTTCGCCGACGTGAAGGAGGCGCTCCTCGCCGAGGAGACCCACCGGCTGCCGCGCGACTTCGTGCTCGAGCTCATCGTGCTGCGGATGCCGGGCGAGGACTTCGAGCGGGTCTTCGCCACCTGGATCGGCTGGGCGCGCTACGGCGACCTCTTCGCCTACGACGAGGCGACCGAGGTGGTGTCGCTGCAGTAGCTCAGCTACCCGGTGACGAGCCGCTCGGCGAGCACCAGCGCGTCGACGGCCCAGAAGCCGGGCGGGCGCGGCCGGTGGACGCCGGGGGCGCCGGCCACCGGGAAGCAGGAGAGGACGGCGCTGCGCCAGCGGAGCGGCAGGGCGTGGACGCCGTGCACCGCGCCGAGGAGCGCGCCGGCGATGGCGCCGTTGGTGTCGGTGTCGCCGCCGTGGCGCACGGTGTCGATGATGGCGTCCTCGGGGCCGTGGTGGCGCAGCTGGAACCAGGCGTTCTGCAGCGCCACGGTCACGAGCCCCTGGTAGGTGGTGAAGTCGGGCAGCTCGCTGCGCGAGCGCACCAGCGCCTCGATCACCTCCGGGTGGAGCCCCTGCTGCCGCGCCAGCTCGAGCGCCTCGTCGGCCAGATCGCCCGGCGCGCCCCCGCGGGCCACCGCCAGCGCCACGGCCGCCGCCTGGAGCGCCGAGGCGTCCTGGCAGACCGGGTGCGGGTGGGTGAGCCGTGCGTCCTCGCGGGCCCAGGCCATCACCTGGGCGGGGTCGCGGCCTGCGGCGTGGATGCCGAGCGGCGAGATGCGCATGAGGGCGCCGTTGGCCTTGCTCTCCGGCTTGGCCGCGGCGCGGGCGGCGGCGGCCGGGTCCTGGCCGGCGCGGACGGCGGCGGCGGCCGGCTCGAGCGCGGCGCGGGTGGTGTGGCCCACGTCGAAGGGGTGCGAGGCGTACCAGGCGGCGTAGGCCTCGGCGACGTGGACCGGGTCGAAGGCGCCGCGCCCCACGAGCGAGCGGGCCAGCGCCAGCGCCAGCTCCGAGTCGTCGGTCGGCTGGCCGGCCATGGTGTTCCAGGTGCCGCCGTCGACCATGTCGCGGACGCCGTCCGGGTAGTCCTCGGCGATCTCGTCGGGGCGCTGGAACTCCACCTGGCTGCCGAGCGCGTCGCCGCAGAGCTGGCCGAGCAGCGCGCCCTGGGCCCGCTGCAGGAGCGCCACGTCGCCGGCCGGGCGCCCCGGCACCGGGTGGACGAGGTCGAGCTGTCCCGGCCCGTGCTCCCGCGGCGCCGGCTGGTGGCGCCGGCCGAGCCGGGCGCACAGGTCGCGCGCCAGGTCGGGCGGCCCGGCGACCACCGGCCCGATGCGCGAGCGGCCGACCGGCTGGTGGCGCACGTCGCCGCCCGAGAGGTCGAGCAGGGCCAGCCCGGCGCCGCGCAGCAGGGCGTGCCCGGCCGCCACGTCGTGGCCGTCGAGCGGCTGCATCGAGGCGGCCGCCGCCCCCTCACCCGCGGCGACCAGCGCCAGCCGGTAGGCGATCGAGGCGACCGGCCGGAAGCGGCCCGGGGCGAGCGCCTGGGCCAGGGTGAGCGGGTGATCCTCGGCGGCCGGCGAGACGAGCGTCACGTCGCCGGCGGCGAGCCCGCCGCGCGGCCGGTGCTGCGCCACGGGGCGGCCGTTGCGGCGCACCGGCCCGAGCCCCTCGGCCCAGGTGACGAGGTCCTCGCCGCCGGTCGGCGCCGTGTGGGCGAGCACCACCCCGAGCACCGGCTCGCCGCCCCGCAAGAGGCCGATCGAGACCGACGCGCCACGCCGACCCTGCCGGAAGTACTTGGTGCCGTCGTTCGGGTCGACCACCCAGGCGTGCTGCTCGGGGTCGGACGGCGCCCGGTCGGAGGCCGGGTCCTCCTCGGCCACGAAGCCGTAGGCCGGGAAGGCGCCGAGCAGCTTCTCCCGGATCAGCACCTCGGCCTCGTCGTCGGCCGGGCACTTGTCCGCCTGGCCGCGGGGGCCGCCGGGGCGGGCGAACTCGGCGGCGAGGTGGGCGGCGGCGACGCGCGCCGCGTCGACGGCGGCGTCGAGCTCGCGCTGGTACCTGGCCGGGCCGGCCGGAGCGCCGGAGCGGGGCGTGGGCGGAGGTGGGTGGGTCACCGCCCAGCAGTCTACGACGCCGGCCCGCCGCGGTCGCGTCCCCGCTTGTGAGGCGAAGCCCCGGCCGCCCGGAACCGCGGGGGGGTCCGTCACAAAGGCTCGTCCGTCGGGCCAATACCATCGGACCTTCGAGGGAACGAGCGTGACCCGGTACTTCGCCTACGGCAGCAACCTGGTGACGGAGCGGATGCACGAGCGCGGCGCGGCGTTCGCGGCGGCGCGGCCGGCCGTGCTGCGCGACCACCAGCTCCGCTTCGACAAGGCGGGGCGCGACGGCACGGCGCGGGCCAACGTCGGCCGCGCCGTCGGCGGGCAGGTCTTCGGCGTGGTCTACGACCTGCGGCGGGAGGGGCTCGAGGCGCTGAAGCTCTACGAGGTGGGCTACGACCTGGCCGAGGTGCTGGTCGAGTGCCCGCGCCCCGACGGCGGCGTGGAGGTGGTCACGGCGCGCACCTTCGTGGCCCGCCCGGACCGGCGGACCGAGGCGCCGCCGTCGCGCGGTTACGTGGAGCTGATCCTCGAGGGGATGCGCCAGCACCAGCTGCCGGACGCGGCGCGCGCCGACGTGGAGCGGGCCGCCGGGCTCGGCCCGCTCCAGCGCTGAGCGGCTACGGCACGACGGCCGGGTGGTTGACGAGCTTGTCGGCGTGGCAGCTGCCGCAGGCCATGCCGGAGGCGACCGGCTTCGTCGTGCTCGTGGCCGGGTGGCAGACGCCGCAGGCCGCGGTGGCCGCGTCGGGCGCGGCGGCCGCGTACGTCCCGGTCTTCAGGTAGGCGTTGATCAGCTCCGCCACCTTGCCGGCCACGTCGGCGGTGAGCCGCGCGCAGCGGGCCAGCTTGTCGGCCCCCTTGGCCGAGACGCCCTTGGCGGCGCACCACTTCGACACCGAGGCGTGGCACAGGTGCGAGCCGGGCGCGACCTGCAGCGCCGCCATGTTGGCGGCGGAGAAGTCGAGCGTCGTCTTGCCGATCTCGGCCACGTCGACGGCCGCCGGGACGTAGGCCGGCACGGGCGCCGTCTCGTACCAGCGCATGAGCTCGGTCATCATGGCGGCGCGCGCCGTCGCGTCCTGGACCACCATGTTGATGACGAGCACGCCGCCCAGCACCGCGCCGCAGATGCTGCCGTAGCCGGCGATGCCGCCGCCGCCGAACTTGCCGAAGTCGAGCGGCAAGAGGTCGAAGGGCGCGCCGGCCGTCTGCGCCAGGTGGCCGACGAGCGCGCTGTAGGCGCCGTGGCAGCAGCCGCCGGCGTAGTAGGCGTGGTAGGCCGGCTCCTGCACGCCCGCCACCGAGAGCTGGTAGAGGAGCGGCATGTGCTGCTGGTACGGGAAGTCGGCCACCTGCGGTCCCGGGGTGGCGGCCGGCTCGGCCGGCGCGGCCACCACCTTGTCGTTGCCGCAGCCGGGCAGCGCGCCGAGCGCGCCGGCGCCTCCGAGGAGCAGGCCGGCCTTCACGATGACGTCACGTCTGCTGAGCGGCTTCTCGTTCACGTTCAGTCTCCCCTGTGGTCCCGCGGAGCGGTGGGCGCGGCGCTCCGCCGTGGGACCGGCGCCGGAGCGGGCCAACGTTACGGCCGGCCCGCGCGCGCGGCGCGCGGCAAGGGGTCACTGCGGCGTGTGGGTATAGCGGGTCCGCGAGGCGATCGCGCGGAGCGGTCGCGCCCGAGCGGCGGAGGCGCTGCGCGGGGGCGCGCGCTCAGCGCGCCCGCGGCTCGCCGCCGTGGGCCGCCACGAAGCGGGCGGTGACGAGATCCATCGTGACGATGTGGTTCGTGAACCAGGCCGGGACCGCCTCGCTCACGTAGCGCCAGAGCCGCGCCGCGTCGCCCGTCTCGTCGAAGACGCGCCCCTCCTCGGCCAGGTCGCCGAGCACGCGCTGGTGCTCGCCCTGGTGGACGAGGAAGGGCGGGAAGCCGGTGGCCTGCATGGCCCGCTCCTCGCGCGCGAAGTGCTCGCGGGTGTGCTCGTAGAGCGCCTGGAAGCAGGCCACCACCGCCTCGAGGTCGGTCTCGCCGGCGCGGAAGGCCTCGACGGCGACGCCGAGCTCGTTGAGGAGGCGCGCCTCCTCGCGGTGGTCGGCGTTGACGAAGTCGATCGGCACCTGCGGGATGGCGTCGAGGTCGACGAGCGGCATGCGTGCTCCCTCCGGTGGCGCGCCGGCGCGCCGGTCAGCCGCCGATGCCGCGCATGGCGAGCAGCACCAGCCCGGGCTCGGTCATGTGGTGGCGCGGCCCCTTGCGGCCGAGGGCGCCGCGCACCGCCGCGGCCAGCGCCTCGTCGTCCTCGCCCCGGCGCATCAGCTCGCGCAGCGGGGCGCGGTCGTGGCCGCCCAGGCAGGCCTGGAAGCCGCCGTCGGCGGTGACGCGGGCCCGGTTGCAGTCCTCGCAGAAGTTCTCGGTCATGGCGCCGATGAGCCCCACCAGCCCCTCGCGCCCCTCGCGGTCCCGCGCCCGCAGGTGGCGCGCCGGCCCCCAGCCGCGCCACGGGTCGGGCGTGAGCTCGAAGCCGTCGGCCTCGAGCCGGCGCCGCACCTCGGCGAGCGGCACGACGTCGCCGCCGCCGGCGAAGGGCATCTGCTCGATGAAGCGGGGCAGGGCGCCGCGGGCCCAGGCGTAGCGCACCAGCGCCGGGAGCTCGTCCTCGTTCACGCCGCGCATCACCACGGTGTTGAGCTTGAGCGAGCGGAACTTCCCGGCGGCGGCCTCGATGCCGGCCAGGATCCGGTCGAGCCGCGCCGCCCGCCCCGACACGCCGGGCAGCCTCTCGGGCACGAGCGTGTCGAGCGAGACGTTGAGCGCGCCCAGCCCGGCCGCCCGCAGCGGCTCGACCAGCTCGGCCAGCCGGTGGCCGTTGGTGGTGAGCGCCACGTCCTCGATGCCGGGGGTCCCGGCGGCGTCGGCGACGATCTCGACGAGGTCCCGGCGCAGCGTCGGCTCGCCGCCGGTGAGCCGGATGCGCCGCATGCCGAGCCGCGCGAAGAGCTGGAAGAGGCGCGAGAGCTCGGCGCGGGTGAGCAGGCCGTCCGGCTCCTCCTGCTCGGCCGGGGAGCAGTAGGTGCACTTGAAGTTGCAGCGGTCGGTGAGCGAGACGCGCAGGTAGCGGATGCGCCTGCCCTGCGCGTCGGTGAGCCCCGCGGGGCCCGGCTCGGCCGCCGCGCCGGGCGCGGGGGCGACGAGCGGCACGGCCGCGGCGAGCGACGTCGACTCCATCCCGCCTCCGTGTAACGAGCGGGCGCGGCGCTCGCCCGTCCGAAGCGGACGCCGCGGGGCGTCCCATTCCGGGCGTCGTCGCCGGCCCCCGCCGGCGACAAGAGAGCCGCTCACGTTCGCCAACCAACGGAGGCTCCCCATGGCCCGACGCACGCTGGTCGTGAACGGCGCCCGCCACGACGTGGACGTCCCGCCCGAGACGCCGCTCCTCTGGGTGCTGCGCGACACGCTCGGCCTCACCGGCACCAAGTTCGGCTGCGGCCAGGCGCTCTGCGGCGCCTGCACCGTCCACCTCGACGGCGAGCCGGTCCGCTCCTGCCAGACCGCGGTCGAGGCGGCGGTGGGGAAGCGCGTCACCACCATCGAGGGGCTGGCCGGGAAGGAGGACCACCCGCTGCAGGCCGCCTGGGCCGCCGAGGAGGTGCCGCAGTGCGGCTACTGCCAGTCGGGCCAGCTCATGGCCGCGGCGGCGCTCCTCGCGAGGACGCCCCGCCAGACCGACGCCGACATCGACCGGGCCATGGCGGGCATCCTCTGCCGCTGCGGCACGTACAACCGGATCCGGCGGGCCATCAAGCGGGCGGCGGGGGTGACGCCGTGACCGCGCCGGGCCTCTCGCGGCGCGAGTTCCTCGCCCTCTCCGCCGGCGGCGGGGCGGCGCTCTGGCTCTCGGTGGCGCTCCCGGAGCGCGCGGCGGCGGGCGGCGGGGCGGCGCTCGAGCCGAACGCCTGGCTCCGGATCGACGAGAAGGGCGCCGTGACGATCTTCCTCGCCAAGGCCGAGATGGGGCAGGGGGTCTACACGGCGATGCCGCTGCTGGTCGCCGAGGAGCTGGAGGCCGACTGGAGGGCCATCCAGGTGGTGCAGGCCGACGCCCACCCGAGGTTCGGCACCATGGTCACCGGCGGCTCGTCGAGCGTGCGCCGCTCCTTCGGGCCGCTGCGCGAGGCGGGAGCCGCCGCGCGCGAGCTGCTCGTCGCCGCCGCGGCCCGGCGCTGGGGAGTGCCCGCCGCCAGCTGCCGCGCCGCGCAGGGAGCCGTCCTCCACCCCGACACCGGCCGCCGGCTCGGCTACGGCGCGCTCGTCGCCGACGCCGCGAAGCTGCCGGTGCCGGCCGCCCCGGCGCTCAAGGACCCGAAGGACTGGAAGCTCCTCGGCCGGCGCGTGGCGCGGCTCGACACGCCGGCCAAGACGCACGGGCGGGCCGTCTTCGGCCTCGACGTGCGCGTGCCCGGGATGCGCCACGCCGTGGTGGCCCGGCCGCCGGTGATGGGCGGGAAGGTGGTGCGCTTCGACGGCTCGAAGGCGCTCCGCGTGCGGGGCGTCGAGCGGGTGGTGCAGGTGCCGAGCGGCGTGGCGGTGGTGGCGGCGAGCACCTGGGCCGCCATCCAGGGGCGCGAGGCGCTCGACGTCACCTTCGACCCCGGGCCGAACGGGAAGCTCGACCAGGCGGCCATCGCCAGGATCCTGGCCGAGGCGCCGCTCCTCCCGACGCCGGCGCGGGCCGAGGGCGACGTCGAGAAGGCGCTCGCCTCCGCCGCCAGGCGGCTCGAGGCGACCTACGAGCTGCCGCTCCTGGCGCACGCCACCATGGAGCCGATGAGCTGCACCGCCCACGTGACGCGCGGCGCGGTCGAGATCTGGGCGCCGACGCAGGCGCCCTCGTGGGCCGTCGAGCCGGTGGCCAGGGCGCTCGGGATCGCCCCCGCGAAGGTGACGCTCCACACCACCTTCCTCGGCGGCGGCTTCGGCCGCCGGGCCATGCCCGACTTCGTCCTCGAGGCGGTGCAGGTGTCGAAGGCGGTCGGCGGGCCGGTGCAGGTCACCTGGACCCGCGAGGACGACATGCGCCACGACTTCTACCGGCCGCCCGGCCGGAACGAGCTGCGCGCCGGCCTCGACGCGGCCGGCCGGCTCGTCGCCTGGCACCACCGCGTGCGCACGCCGTCGGCGCGCCGGCAGATCTTCGGCGGCCCGCCGCCGGGGCCGGGCGAGCGGCCCGACGTGGCCGAGGGGGCGGCCGACGTGCCCTACGCGGCCGGCGCCATCCTCGTCGACTGCGCCGCGCCGGAGCTGGGCGTGCCGCTCGGCTTCTGGCGCTCGGTCTACTCCTCGCAGAACGCCTTCCCGGAGGAGTGCTTCATCGACGAGGTGGCGGCCGCGGCCGGGAAGGATCCGCTCGAGTTCCGGCTCGCGCTCATGGCGCCCGGGAGCCGGCTGCGCGCGGCCCTCGCGCTCGCCGCCGAGAAGGCCGGCTGGGGCACGCCGCCGCCGGCCGGGCGCGCCCGCGGCCTCGCCTGCCACAGCTCCTTCGGCAGCCACGTCGCCGAGGTGGCCGAGGTCTCGCTCGAGAAGGGGCGGCTGCGCGTCCACCGGGTCACCTGCGCCGTCGACTGCGGCCTGGTCGTCACCCCGGACGCGGTCGAGGCGCAGATCGAGGGGGCGGTGGTCTACGGCCTCTCGGCGGCGCTGCGCGGCGAGATCACGGTGAAGGACGGCGCGGTGGTGCAGGGCAACTTCGACGACTACGAGCCGCTCCGCATGGACGAGATGCCGGCGGTGGAGGTGCACCTCGTGCCGAGCGCCGAGCCGCCGGGCGGCGTCGGCGAGCCGGGCGTGCCGCCCATCGCGCCGGCGGTGGCCAACGCGCTCTTCGCCCTGACCGGGAAGCGCCACCGCAGGCTGCCGCTGCGCGACCTCGGCTGAGCCCGACGCGGCTCACCGCCGCGCCAGGAGCGCCCGCACGCGCTCGAGGTCGTCCGGCAGGTCGACGTCGGCGAGCGCCGCCGCGGGCCAGTCGACGAAGGCGGCCCGGGCCTCGTGCCGCCGCACCACCTCGCGGCCGCGCCCCTCGCCCTCGCCGCCGCGCAGCTCGGCGAAGAGGGCGCGGGCGTAGAGCACCGGCGGCGCGCGCACCTCGCCGTAGCGCGAGCCGACGAGCGGGAAGGGCCCCTCGCCGAAGCGGGCCACGAGCGCGCGGATCATCGGGGGCTCGACGAGCGGCATGTCGCCGAGCAGCACCACCGCCGCCTCCACCTCGGGCGGCAGCGCCGCCACGCCCGCGTCGAGCGAGCTCGACTGGCCGAGCGCGTGGCGCTCGTTCCAGGCGAGGTCGCAGGGCAGGCCGAGGAGCGCCTCGCGCACCAGCGCCGCCTCGTGCCCCAGCACCACCACGAGCGGATCGAGCCCGGCCTCGAGCGCGGCGAGCGCGGCGCGGCGCACGAGCGGCTCGCCCCCGACCTCGACGAGGAGCTTGTTCCGCCCCATGCGCGAGGCGGACCCGGCGGCGAGGAGGATCCCGGCGACGGTCATGGCCATCGGTGAGCCTAACGGGGCGCCGTCGAGGCCGCCGCGGCGCCCCGTCCAGGCCGGACTCGCAACCCATCGGGATAGCTAGGAGTTTCGAAAACTGGCGCACATTGTAGTTCCATGTAGGATAGCGAGCGTGGAGGGCGACATGACCAAGCGGCGGCAGCTCATCGAGGAGGCGGGTCGGCTTCGGAGGCTCTGGCAGGCGTGCCGGGTGGACCTCGCCTGGGCCTGCCTCACGACCAAGGCCTCGCGGGATGAGCTGGAGCGCCGCGCCGCCGAGGCCGACCAGATCCTCGAGCGGGCCGTCGAGCTGGAGCGGGAGGCCACGGGCCTGCCGTTCGGCGCCGACCCGGCCGGGCTGCAGGCGCGCGACGAGCTCCGCCGGCAGCGCGACGAGGTGTCGCTGCGCGCGGCGACGCTCCGGCAGAAGCGGGACGCCTGCCGGAAGCTGGTGGCGGACGAGAAGGCGATCGGCGGCAAGCACCGGATCGAGTTCCTCGAGCGGGTGGCCGACCAGATCGAGGCCAAGGTGCGCTGGCTCGACGTGGAGGTGGAGCGGCTCTCGAAGCAGCTCGCCGCCCTGCCCGACCCGGAGCGCGAGGCGCGCCGCTTCACGCTGACGCTCATCAGCGGCGCCTAAGGGCCCCGTGCTGGAGGGGTGAGGGGGCTGCCGGAGCCACCACCCCGTGCCTCGCGGTGCGGCGAGACCTGCGGGCTGGGGCTCTTCGCCGTGGAGTTCCTCCACACCGTGGTCGATCTCGTCGCTGCGTCCGCTGGTCGCACTGTAAAGGGGCGTTGAGGAAGTCCTCATCACCCGCCGCCGCGCCGGCGGCGCGATCGGCCCCCGCCCGCCGCCATCACCCTCTATCCACGCGCTTTGCGTGAAGAAGGCGGCCGCCCGGCCGCTTCGGCCCGAACCTTGCGAAGGAGGTGGAGCGGAAGACGCCAGCACCACCGGCGCACGAGTGAACGACACGAAGGCGATCGCGGGGCGCGACTCCCGCACGGAGGGAAGCCATGCAGACCATCATCCAGCTGCTCGAGTCCCTGGGCGTGTTCATCGTCGGTCTCCTGGCGCGCGGCGGCCTGGTCCTCGCCGTCATCGCCGTCCTCTCCCTGCCGCTCATGCTCGCCGCCGTGATCATGCGCGCCGCCGAGGAGGTGAAGCGGCGCCAGCTCGGGATGCGCGACGTGGCCGGCCTCCTCTTCCGGCCCGACCTCTGGTACTCGCCGAACCACACCTGGCTGGCGCGCCGCAAGGGCGGCACCCTCGCCGTCGGCCTCGACGACCTGGCGCAGCGGCTCATGCCGAGCGTCACCCGCGTCGAGGTGCCCGCGGCCGGCACGGCGGTGCGCAAGGGCGAGCCGCTCGCCACCCTCTTCGCCGGGGCCCGCGCCCTCGCCATCCCCTCGCCCATCGACGGGACCATCGTCGCCGCCAACCGCGCCGTGCTGCGCGACCCGGCGCTGGTGAAGGCGGAGGGGTACGGTCGCGGCTGGCTCGCCGCCGTCGCCCCGGCCGACGAGGCCTTCGCCGAGCTGCCGCGCGGCGACCGGGCGGAGCGCTTCCTCCTCGCCGAGTCGGCGCGCTGGAACCGGCTGGTCGAGGAGCAGCTCGGCTTCGCCGCCGCCGACGGCGGTCACCTGCTGACGCCGGCGCCGCACCTCGCGGGCGAGAAGGTCTGGAAGGCGCTCGTCGCCGCCTTCGTCGGCGGGTAGGCCGTCGCTCCGGGTGAACCCAGCCCCCTCGGCCCGAGCGCGGGCACACCGCACCGCGAGGCTGGCCTGGCGGCACCGAGCCTTCTCACCCCGAGCGCAGGCACGCCGCACCGCGAGGGCGGCCTGGCGGCACCGAGCCCCCTCACCCCAGCCCTCTCCCCCGGTGGGCTCATGATTGATCACTTCTTCTTCGCCCGGAGCGCGACGGCGAGCTCGTAGCCGGCTTCGTAGTCGATGAGCTTTCGCCAGCCCTTGCTGAGGGTTCGC
>DASTGK010000006.1:0-4408 GCA_035719085.1 Anaeromyxobacteraceae bacterium | reverse complement strand
GACGAGCCGGTCCCGCCGGTGCCAGAGGTGTGAAATATCTCGGCTCCCTCTCCCTCCTCGAGGGAGAGGGCAGGGGTGAGGGAGCTGCCAGCACCCTCGCCACGAGACTCGCCGTGCGCCGAACCGACGTTCGGGGTGAGGGAGCTGCCAGCAACGTCTCGACTCGCCTCGCCTTGCAGGGGCACCAGGGGTCGGAGGGGGAGGGTAAGTAACCGCTTGCCTCGGTCGGGTCGCGCCGGGTGGGTCCCCTCGACTACACTTAGGGGCGCTGCCGGCCCGGCGGTCCTCGCGGGCGGCGCAGGGGGAGCACCACCGATGTCGACGACGCAGTACGCGGGCGCCGTGGTCCGGCTCCCGACCGGCCACCGCCACGACCTGCCGGACGCGCGCCGGGCCGACCCGGAGCGGCTGGCGCAGGAGATCGAGCTCGTCGGCCGCAGCCCGGTCGTGGCGGCGCTCCTCGACGCCGTCGACGCCACGCTCATCGTCCTCAACGCCGAGCGGCAGATCGTGGCCATGAACGGCCCGGCCTCGAAGGCGCGCGAGCTGGCCGGCCTGCGCCCGGGCGAGGCGCTCGCCTGCGTCAACGCCGTCGACGGCGCCGGCTGCGGGGCGGCGCCGGCCTGCCAGGTGTGCGGCGCGCTCGGGGCCATCCTCGGCTGCGCCGGCACCGGACGCCCGGTGGAGGCCGAGTGCCTGCTGCGCGGCGCCGAACCGGGGGCGGCCCGCGAGTTCAACGTGCGCGCCTCGCCGGTCACGGTGGAGGGCAGGGCCTTCACCGTCGTCTCGCTCCGCGACGTCTCGGGCGAGAAGCGGCGCGAGTCGCTCGAGCAGCTCTTCTTCCACGACGTGCTCAACACGGTGGCCGGGCTGCGCGGCTGGGCCTGGCGGCTGAAGCGCCCCGGCGCCGACGTGGCCCGGGCCGGCGAGCGGGTGGACCGGCTCTCCCGGCAGCTGGAGCGCGAGATCCGCGACCACCGGGCGCTCGTCCTCGCCGAGCAGGGCGAGCTCGTGCCGAGCCTGGAGCGGGTGCGGGTGGCCGACCTGCTGGCCGAGCTGGAGCTGCTCGTCTCCGGCCACGACGCCGCCCGCGACCGGCGGCTCGAGATCGCGCCGGTGGACGAGGCGCTCGAGCTCGACACCGATCCGGCGCTCCTCGGCCGCGTCCTCGTCAACATGACCCGGAACGCGCTCGAGGCCTCGCCGCCGGGCGGCGTGGCGCGCGTCAGCTGCGAGCCGGTCGGCGCCGGGGAAGGGCTGCGCTTCGCGGTGCGGAACGACGGCGTCATCCCGCCCGAGGTCCGGCCGCGCATCTTCCAGCGCTCCTTCAGCACCAAGGCGCCGCGCGGGCGCGGGCTCGGCACCTACGGGATGAAGCTCTTCGGCGAGCGCCACCTGGGCGGCCGGGTCTCCTTCACCTCGAGCGAGGCCGAGGGGACCACGTTCTCCATCGAGCTGCCGCGGAGCGCGCCGTTGGCCTGAGCGCCCTCTCCCCCGAGGGGGGAGAGGGCGCCAAGGTGGGGACTACTTGGCTGCGATGTACCCGTCCTTGGTGAGCAGTTCGGCCGTCAGCACCGCGCCGCCGGCGGCGCCGCGCACCGTGTTGTGCGAGAGGGCCACGAACCGGTAGTCGAAGAGCGTGTCGGTGCGCAGCCGGCCGATGGTGACGGCCATGCCGTTGCCGGCGTCGCGGTCGAGCCGGGTCTGCGGCCGCGACTCGTCCTCGAAGTACTGCAGGAACGGGCGCGGCGCGCTCGGCAGCTCGAGCTGCTGCGGCCGGCCGGCGAAGGCCTTCCAGCGGGCCAGGATCTCGTCCCGCGACGGCTTCTTGTCGAAGGCCACGAAGACCGCCGCCATGTGGCCGTCGGAGGCCGGCACGCGGATGCACTGGGCGCTGATGACCGGCTCCTTGGCCGGCACGATCCCGGCGCCCTCGACGCGCCCCCAGATCTTCATCGGCTCCTTCTCGGACTTCTCCTCCTCCCCCTTGATGAAGGGGATGAGGTTGTCGACCATCTCCGGCCAGGTCTCGAAGGTCTTCCCGGCGCCGCTGATCGCCTGGTAGGTGCAGACCGCGATGCGCCGCGGCCCGAACTCCATGAGCGGGTGGATGGCCGGTACGTAGCTCTGCAACGAGCAGTTGGGCTTCACCGCGATGAAGCCGCGCTTCACGCCGAGCCGCTTGCGCTGCAGCTCGATGACGGCGGCGTGCTCGGGGTTGATCTCCGGGACCATCATCGGCACGTCGGGCGTGCCGCGGTGGGCCGAGTTGTTGGAGACGAGCGGCGTCTCGGCGAGCGCGTACGCCTCCTCGAGCCGGGCCGTCTCCTCCTTCGACATGTCGACGGCGCAGAAGACGAAGTCCACCTCGCCCGCGATGGCCTTCACGTCGGAGGCGTTCTTGACCACGAGGCCGGCCGCGGCCTTGGGGATGGCGGTCTTGAGCGCCCAGCGCCCCTTGACCGCGTCCTCGTACTTCTGGCCGGCCGAGTTGGCGCTGGCGGCCACGAGGGTCACGTCGTACCAGGGGTGGTTCTCGAGCAGGGCGAGGAAGCGCTGCCCGACCATGCCGGTGGCGCCGAGGACGCCGACCCGGAGCTTCTTCTGGCTCATCTGTGCTGCCTCCGTGCGTGCGAGTGCGGGGTCGAGCAGGATAGCAGAGCGCGCCCGGCCGGCGCGAGGGCGACCCCGGCCCGGGCCGATTGGCGAGTCGGCCGCGCCGTCAACGTCCGCTTCGCCTACGGCCGCCTGGCGCCGGCGGCCCGCTCGGCCGCCTGGCGGCGCAGGTGGCGGAGCACGAGCGCGTCGACCTCGTCCCCCTGGAGGATGCGCCCCTCCAGGTTCTCCCAGCCCATCCAGTCCTCGAGCGCCCGGCGCGTGGCCGCGTCGAAGGCGCCGCCCGGCGCCCCCTTGAAGAAGCCGAGCGCCCCGAGCGCCGCCTGCAGCTCGCGCGCGAGCGGGCCGTCCACCTTCACCCGCTCCTTCGTCTCGCCGAAGTAGTACTGGTGCACCTGCTCGTAGAGCCGCCGCAGCTCGGCGATCGGCGCCTTCGAGTCGTCCACCCGCAGGTCGACCCAGACGTCGTCGCCGCCGATGTAGCCGCCGCCCGGCCGCACCACCAGCAGCGCCGCCGACTCCTGCCCGCGCCGGTCGCCGCCCGCGGCCGCGCCCGCCTCGAGCGCCAGGAGCAGCCGCTCGGCGAGGGGCCGGCCGGCGTCGCGCGCCGCCTCGTAGGCCCTGGCCATCGCCTCGACCGTGGCGCGCGAGACGAGGATGT
Organism: Anaeromyxobacteraceae bacterium; assembly: GCA_035719085.1. Lineage (GTDB taxonomy): Bacteria > Myxococcota > Myxococcia > Myxococcales > Anaeromyxobacteraceae > JADKCZ01. Next base: position 1,131 of record DASTGK010000006.1, on the reverse strand, counting down.
TCCCCTGCACGGCGTAGCCCTGGCCGGCGATGCCGCTGGCGTGGTCGAAGCAGCGCTTGCCGGTGAACGTGGCGGCGCGGCCGCGCGCGTCGACGACGCCGAGCTGCCGCTCCTCGCGCTCCGGGTCGGCGGCGGTGAGCCGCTTCACCACCTCCTCGGCCGGGAGCCCCTGCCGCAGGAGGTCGAGCCCCTCCGACTTCCAGCGGACGTTGGCGAGCGCCTGGGTGGCCACCGCCCCCACGCCGGCCCGCGCCGCCGGGACGATGGCCCCCACCGCCGGGAACTTCGACTGGACCGCCACGCCGAGCTGGCCGGTGGCCGGGTCGACGGCGACGATGGAGAAGGTGCCGAGGGCGAGGGCGAGCAAGGCTGAGGTCATGGCGTCCTTCCGGCCGGGCGGCGGCCCGTCGAAGGGGTGGCCCGGCGCCGTCGAAGGATACGCCTCCCCCGCCCGGGTCGCACGCCGGGTGACGGGGGCCGGGTCGCCGTCTCGCCTCAGCGGCCGCCGAGGAGGCCGGCCGGTGGAACACCAAGGGCCTTGGCCACCTTCTCGATGGTCTCGAGCGGCGGCGACCGCTGCCCGCGCTCGAGCATCGAGACGTACGAGACGGAGATCCCGACCTTGTCGGCCAGCGCCTTCTGCGAGAGGTGCTTCTTGGAGCGAAGGCGACGGACGTTGCCGGCGAAGCGGGTCAGGAGATCCATTGGGGTTGAGTAGCCACGAACGGTCCCGCTGGCACGGGCCCTTTCGGGGTGATCGCCTGCGACTCGTCGACTCAGGGTGACACGTTCGGTCGGTGAACAGGACCGTTCGTTTACGTCAGATCCCCTCGGACCGGAGCTTGGCCGTGATGAGGACGTGGAGGCCGAAGAGGGCGTCCGACTCCGACGCCATCCCCTCGGGCAGCCGCGAAAGGCGCAGGAGGCGCAGGTACTCGCGCCCGTCCATGCCGACGAGCGCCGCCCGCGCCGAGTCGGAGCGCTCCTCCAGCTCCAGGCCGCCGAGCACGTCCGACACCCCCTGGGCACAGGCGCGCACCGCCGCGGTCAGCTTGCCGTCGCGGATGAGCTGCTCCACCTCCACCACCGCGGCGGCGCCGCCGGGGAAGAGGCGTGCGAAGGAGAGGGCCG
>DASTGK010000005.1:0-5413 GCA_035719085.1 Anaeromyxobacteraceae bacterium | reverse complement strand
GGCGGCTCGCCCGCGCCGGCGTCCGGCCCGCCCGCCGAGGCGCCGCCGCCCGGCGAGAGCGCGCCGAACCGCAGCGGCGCGTCGAGCGCCGCCTGGAGCTGCTCCCCGGAGAGGACGCCGCCCAGCTCGAGCTTGAGGAGCAGGTCGTCGATCCGCTGCGACCAGAGCGAGGCGGGCCGGCCGGAGGCCACCGCGCCGTAGGTGCGGATGGGGCTCGGCACCGCCGCCGCCAGGAAGCAGGCCTCGCGGGGCGTGAGCTCGCGGGCGTCCTTGTCGAAGTAGCGGCGCGCCGCCGGGCCGATGCCGTGCAGCCCGGGGCCCCACTCGATGACGTTGAGGTAGATCTCGAGGAGCCGCGCCTTCGGGACCGTCCCCTCGAGCGCCACGGTCACGAGCGCCTCGCGCACCTTGCGGGCCAGCGTCCGGTCGCGGGAGAGGAAGAGGTTCTTGGCCAGCTGCTGCGTGATGGTCGAGCCGCCGCGGCCGAGCCGCCCGGCCCGGGCGCCGGCCGCGAGCGCGTTCCTGAGCTCGTCGAAGTCGAAGCCCCGGTGGCCGAAGAAGCCGGCGTCCTCGCTCGTGGTGACGGCGCGGTAGACGTGCTCGGGCAGCTCGGCGAGCGGGACGAAGGCCGGGTTCTCCGGGCCGACCACGATCGACACCGGATCGTCGCCGTCGGCGCCGGTGAGGCGCGCCGTGAAGGTGGCGCGGAGCGGGCTCGGCGGGGCCCGCCTGGCGACCTCGCGCAGGCCGGCGAGGTCGACGTCGGCCGTCACCGTCCAGTCGGACGGGCGGCGCAGCGCGCCGGAGAGCGCCAGCGTGCCGCCGAAGGCCCCCTCGGGGCGGGGCGCGGCCGGCCCTGGCGCGAGCGCCGGGGGCAGGGCGTCGACGAGCGCCCGGTAGTCGACGGGCGGCATGACCACCTTCAGCTCGAACGGGAGCTCGCCGCCCGCCGCCACCCAGCCGCTCGCCTCGAGCGCCAGCGGGCCGGCCGGGCGCAGCACGGCGCGCCGGACGAGGAGCCGGCCGTCGCGGCTCGACCAGGCGACCTCGAGCTCGCCCGCGATCGAGAGCGGGCCGACCGGATCCGGGCCGAGCGGCTCGCCGGCCAGGAGGAGGTTGGCGGCGGCGCCGCGGACCGAGGCGCGCACGTCGCCGCCCGCTCCCTCGGCCGAGAGGTCGACCGTGAGCGCGCCGCCCTGGGCGCGGATGGCGCGCGCGGCGAGCGACGCCGGCAGGTCGGCGGGGCTGGCCTGCACGCGGACGGCGGCGAGCCAGGTCGGCGCCGGTCCGAGGCGGCGCCGGAGCGTCCCCTCGACCCGCCCTCCGCCCGGCAGCCGCGCCTCGGCGGAGAGGCTCTCCCATTCACCCTCGGCGGCGCGCGAGAGCCGGCCGTCGAACGGCCCGACCTCCTCGCCCGACTCGAGCTCGACCGTGAGTCCCTTCACGAAGAGCACCGGGTCGGCGCCGCGCCCCGCCCCGGCGGCGCGGCCTTGCCTCGGGCGCGCGGCGCGCATCCGGGCGGCGAGCGCCCGGAGCTCCCGTCCGCCGGGGCCAGGGACCACGCGGACGCCGAGGAGCCGGATCGACGCCGCCTCGACGCGTCCGGCGACGAGCGCGCTCCAGGCGGCGCGGACCTTGACCCGCTCCACCCGGACGACGGGCGGTGCGCCGCGGGCGGCTGCCGGCACCGTCACCGGGCCGACCGTGGCGCGGAAGAGCCAGTCGACGCTCGCCTCGTCCCCGAGCTCCACCTCGCCGAGCCGCGCGCGCAGCGCCTCGCCGGCCTTCTCGCGGAGCCGCGCCAGCGCCGCCTCGCGGTTGGCGAGCGCGTGGGCGATGGTCCAGAGGAGCGCCGCCGCGACGACCGCGCCGGCGCCAGCCTGGCCCCAGCGGGACAGGCCGCGCAACCGTGCGAGGAGAGGGCCGTTCGCCCACGGTGCTCGTCCGGGTTCCATTGGCGCGCCGCAGTCCTACCCTCGCGGTCGCGACGATTCAACAACAGGTTGGGAAGGCGGAGCGTCCGTTTCTTGTTAGGATTCGGCGAGAACCATGGAGCAGCTCGGCCCCATCCTCCGGCGCGGCAGGCGAAGGGAACGGCCGGGGTGGCGCGCCCTCCTGGCGCTCGCCGCCTCGCTGCTGCTCAACCTGCTCGCGCTGTCGCGCATCGACGCGAGCTTCCTCGGGCTCGGGAAGGCCAAGCCGGTGCGCCCGGTCGATCTCGCGCCGCTCTCGGCGTTGCAGTGGGAGGCCAACCGGGCCGTCCGGCCGCCCGGCGCCGCGCCTGCCCCGGCCGTCGCCCCGGCGCCGGTGCCGCCGCCGCCCGACCCGGCGCTGAAGCAGCAGGGGCAGGTGGTCGACCTGGGCCAGACCCCGCCGCCCGACCCGTCGAAGAAGCCGCCCAAGGAGACCCGCTTCCTCGCCGAGCACGACAGCGTCGTCGACAAGGAGACGCGCTCTCGCCACGCCCGCGCCGGCTACGAGAACGTGCTGCCGGTGCCGGCCAGCCCCACCGCCGCCCAGCGGCCGGGCCAGGACGGAAAGGCGAGCCGCGCCGTGGAGGGCAAGGAGGGCGAGAAGGGCGAGCAGCGGCGGCAGGCCGAGCGGCTGGCGCTGGCGCCGCCGCCGGATCAGCTCCGCGCCCCGTCGCTCGACGGCCCGGGCGACGCCGCCCGGCCCGTGCCCGCGATCCCGCCCGAGGCGGCTCAGGCCGAGGCGCCGGCCGGCGCCGGCGAAGGCGGCCAGCGGCTCCAGGGGCGGCTCGACCCGCGCCTCGCGCTCCCGGCGAGCACGCTCTCGCGCCTGGCCGGCGGCCCCGCGCCCGATCACCTGAAGGACGTCGAGGAAGGTGAGGGGACCTACCTCAACGCCAAGGAGTTCAAGTTCGCCACCTACATGAACCAGGTGAAGCGGTCGGTGGTCCGCACCTGGCACCCGGACGTCGCCTACCAGAAGCGCGACCCGGACTTCTCCCTCTACCCGCAGCGCGACCGCTTCACGCTGCTCGCCGTGACGCTCGACGAGACCGGCCACATGAAGGACGCGGTGGTCGAGAAGCGCAGCGGCCTCGACTTCCTGGACCAGGCCGCCGTGGACGCCATCCGCGAGGCCCAGCCGTTCCTCAACCCGCCCCACGGCATGGTCGAGAACGGCGAGGTCAAGTTCAGCTTCGGGTTCATGTTCTCCATGAGCTCCGACCGGCCGCGCGTTCAGATCTTCCGGAACGCGCCGGCCCCCTACTGACCCCCGCGGCGGCGCCGCGACCCGAGGAGCGACCATGCCCGTGGCCCGGATCCCCATGCGCGAGCGCAAGCGCGTCGTGCTCATCGCCCACGACCGCCGCAAGGCCGACCTGCTCGACTGGGTCGAGTACAACGCGCGCGTCCTGAAGGAGCACGAGCTCTTCGCCACCGGCACCACCGGCGCCCTGGTGGCGGCGCGCACCGGGCTCCCCGTCACCCGCTTCGCCTCCGGTCCGCTCGGCGGCGACCAGCAGGTCGGCGCGCGCATCGCCGAGGGCGAGCTCGACGTCCTCATCTTCTTCTGGGATCCGCTCGAGCCGCAGCCGCACGATCCGGACGTGAAGGCGCTCCTTCGGCTCGCCGTCCTCTACAACATCCCCACCGCCTGCAACCGCTCCACGGCCGACTTCCTGGTGGCGGCGCCGCTCTTCCACGACGGCTACGTGCGGCTCCTCGAGGACCACACCGCCGAGCGGCAGGCCTTCCTGGCCGAGCGGCTGGCGCCGCCGCCGAAGGCCACCTGAGCGGCGCCGCGCCCCGCCCTCGGCTATCCTCCGCCGCCGCATGGGACCTCCAGGCATGAACGGCCCGCCCGCCCCGGCGGCGCTCCCGCTCCTCCTCCAGGCCGCCGCGGCGCTCTACGCGCTGGCGCTCCTGGCCGCGCTGCTGCGCCCGGCGCTGGCCCGCTGGCCGCTCGCCGCCGGCGCCGCCCTGCACGTTGCCTGGGCCGGCTGGCGGGGGCTGCTCATCGGCTTCCTCCCGCTCACCAACAAGACCGAGTCCTTCGCCGCGGCGGCGCTCGCCCTGGCGCTCGTCGCCGTCGTCGCCTTCCGCCCGTCGCGCGCCTACCTGCTGCCCCTCCTCGCGCTCCTCGGCGCGGCGCTGGCGGCCGCGCTCGCCTTCCCGCAGGGGCTCCACTGGCCGCCGCCGCTCATGCGGACCGTCTGGTACCCGACCCACGTGCCGCTCTCCTTCCTGGCCTACGGCACCTGGGCCGCCGCGGCGGCGGCCGGCCTCGCCTGGTTCCTCGACCGCGACCTCGGCTGGCTCGTGCTCATCGACCGGCTGGCGCTCTGGGGCTTCGTCCTCTGGTCGCTCTCGATGGTCTGCGGCGGCGTCTGGGGCGTGGTGGCGTGGGGCGCCTGGTTCCTCTGGGATCCCAAGGTGGTCTGGTCGGTCATCCTCTGGTTCCACTCGGCCGCCTTCGTCCACCTGCGGCTCACGCCGTCGCTGGTGAAGCGCCCCTGGGTGCGGCCGGCGCTGGCGCTCGCCGGGCTCGGCCTGCTCCTCGTGGCCTACGTCGGCACCTCCTTCTTCTTCGGACGGTCGAGCCATGCCTTCGGCTGATCCCGCCGCGCCGCCGCCCGCGCCGGCGGCCCCGCCGCGCGACCTCTCCTGGCTCCGCTCGCAGGGGCTCGGCCTCGTCTGCGGCTTCGGCACGGTGATCCTGCTCGCCGTCGGCTCGGTGGTGCTGGCGGCGACGCGCGACGGCGCCTCGGCCGGCGTGGCGCTCGACGACCTGACCGCCTTCTTCACGCGGCCGAGCTGGGCCCACCTCTGGCTCTACCTGCTCTTCCCGCTGGCCGGCCTCTTCGCCCTCAACACCACGCTCGCCACCTGGGAGAACGCGGCGCGCCGCTGGAGGGCCGGGCAGCGCTCGCCCGCCGCCTACGCGGCCGCCGTCGTCCACGTCGGGTTCCTCCTCGCCCTCGTGGCCCACGGCGTGGGCGGCTTCCGCTCCGAGGAGCGCGGGGCGGCGGTGGTCACCTCCGCCTGGCAGCCGCTCCCGGGGTTCGGCGAGGTGCGGCTCACCGCGCTCGACGTGGACGAGCTGCCGAACGGCATGCCGCGCTCGGCCCGCGCCGCGCTCGAGGTGCGGCGCGATGGGCGCGTCGAGCCGGCCGAGGTCGGCTACAACCAGCCGCTCACCGCGGGGCTGGGCGCGCGGCTGGCGCTGCTCCAGGAGCTGGGGCGGGCGCCGGTGGCCCGGCTCGTCTCCGGCGCGGAGCGGTGCGAGCTGGCCGAGGGGCAGGGCTGCGCCATCGCCGGCCAGCGGCTCGAGGTGACGTCGGTGAGCCCCGCCCCGGGCGGCGGCGGCGCGGCGCTGGTGCGCGCCGCCTGGGCCGGCGGCCAGCGCTCCGAGCGCTGGCTCGCGCCGGGCGGCCTTCTCGTCC
>DASTGK010000004.1:0-2445 GCA_035719085.1 Anaeromyxobacteraceae bacterium | reverse complement strand
AGTCGGGGCGGGCCCTCCGGGGTCCGCCCCTTTCAGTTGGGGCTCACTCGCCCGGCGGAGTGCGCGGGCCGAGGCAGGGCGGCCGGTTCCGGTAGCGCCGCTCGAAGGGCACGTAGACGAGGCAGCTCGCGCCGGCACCGGTGCCGGCGCAGACCTCCTGGCAGGTGGCGTAGGCCTCGGCGTGAGGCCGGGTCCGCGCCGCGCCGGTGCGCGTGTCGACGAGCCGATCGTACGGGGTGCGGCCCGTGGCGCCGCGCTCGCCGGCCGAGTGGAGGCTGGTCACGATCTCGGGCGGCACGCCGCCCGCCCAGAGGCCGGCCCGCCGCGCCTGCGCCTCCCGTTGCGCCGCGAGCAGCGCCGGGTCGGCCGGCCCGTCCACCGCGAAGACCATGGCCTGGCCGGCGCGGACCAGCATCGCCGCCGCGTCGGGGCAGGCGACGAGGGCCCGCCCGTAGGCGTCGCGCCCGCCGCCCGCGGTGCAGGACCAGGTGCGGGCGGCGAGGAGCGCGGCCGAGCCCCGGGCGATGGCCCAGAGCGGCTCCGGCCCGAGCGTGCCGATCCGGTGGACGGGGCCGTAGGTCTCGAGGGCGTTGTAGCCGACGAGCCGCGTGGAGAAGCCGCGCAGCGGCCCCGAGTCGACGGCGAAGGTGTCGCCGTCGGTCCAGCGCACCGCGGTCGGCTGGCCGTCGAGCAGGACGGTGCCCGGGACGCCGTGGCGGTTCCCTCCGCCCCGGTGGCGGCGCGCCTCGGCGGGCGCGGGCTGGGCGGCGGCGAGGAGCGCGAGGGCGAGCAGGGCGGCGGTCGGTCGAGCCATCCGCGCATCTTATCGACGGGGGCGACGCGCCCGGGACCGGCGCGCGGCGGTGGTCCGGGCGCCCGAGGCGGTCACCGCCGGTGCGGCCCGTGTCGCACGTTCGCGTTTCTTGCGCCCGCTGCTTTCGTAACAGTAGGATTCGAGTGATGAAATTCGTCTGCGACCGGTGCGGTAAGAAGTACGCCACGGCGGAGGACCCTGCTCCGGGCAAGGTCTACAAGCTCCGGTGCAAGGCCTGCGGCCACCTCATCGTGGTGAAGGCCCAGGCCGGCACGAGCACCGCCATCCCGGCGCTCACCAGCGCCGAGCTCGCCGGGGCCGCGCCCCCGGAGATCGAGCTCGACGTCGGCGAGGCGGTGCCGATCGAGCACACGCCGTCGCCCGCGCGCGCCCACGCCCCCACGCCGCTGCCGCCCGAGGTGGAGCAGGCCATCGAGGCGGTGGCGCCGGTGCCGTCGGAGCCGCCGCTCCCGCCGCCGCCCGCTCCGGAGAAGGACGAGCTGGCCGACTTCGCCGCCGCCGCCGCCGAGGTGATCGGCGCGCCCGCGGCCGGCGCGGCGGCCGCGTCGGGCTACGTCGACCTCTTCGCCGAGGGGGCGCCGCCGCCCGCCGCCCCGGCGCCTCACGACGACCCCTTCATGGCCGCAGCGCGCGCCTCGCTGCCCGACGGGTACGGCGCCGCCGGCGGGCCGGATCCCTTCGCCGCGCCGCCCGCCGCGCCCCACCCGGCGCCCGAGCCGGCCCACACGCCGAGCCGCGCGGCGGCGCTGCCCAAGGCGCCGCCGCCCAAGAAGAGCGGCGCCCCGGTGGCGCTCATCGCCGTCGGCCTGGTGGTGCTCATCGGCATCACGGCCTTCGCCGTGATGCAGGGGAGCAAGAAGGCGCCGGCCCCGCCGCCCCCGCCGCCCGTGGCCGTCGCGCCCGCGCCGGCCCCGGAGCCGGCCAAGCCCGAGCCGGCCCCCGAGCCGCCCAAGGCCGTCGAGCCGGCGCCGCAGCCCGCCCCGGAGCCGCCCAAGCCGAAGGCGGTGGCCAAGAAGCCCGAGCCGCCCAAGCCGAAGCCGGTGGAGCGCAAGCCCGAGCCGCCCAAGGTGGCCGCGGCGCCGCCGCCGAAGCCCGAGCCCAAGGTCGAGACCCGCGAGGTGCAGCTGCCCGACGCCGAGTCGGCGCTCAGCCCGGACGTGGTGCAGAAGGTGATCGGCGCCAACCGGAAGGCCTTCACCACCTGCATCGCCGCCGCCAAGGGCAAGGGCGTGACGCTCGACGGGCGCAAGGTGGCGCTGCGGCTGACCGTCAACCCGAACGGCGCCGTCACCTACCCGACGCTCGACGACGTGACGCTCAACTCGACGGAGATGGGCCAGTGCCTGAAGAGCGCGGCGCGGCTCATGATATTCCCCAAGTTCAAGGGGGATCCGTTCCACGTCGAGGTGCCGCTGACGCTGTCCGAGTGACGCTGGGCCGGCACGCCTCACGGGCCGGCGCGCCTCGCGGGGCGCGCCGACCTCGACCATCAGTCGCGCCGCCGCACCAGCCGGGCGAGCAGCGCCAGCATCACCACGACGCCCCCCACCAGCGCCGCCCAGGCGAGCGTGGCCGGCCGGACGACCGGCGCCGCGGCCGGCGGCGGCGCC
>DASTGK010000003.1:0-33296 GCA_035719085.1 Anaeromyxobacteraceae bacterium | reverse complement strand
GCCCGCGCGCGGCACCCATAGCCCGCCAGCCGTCCCCAGGGGAAGGGAGGGCCTAGGACCCGACCGGCCGCACCGGCACGGCCATCCGCACGCGCCGTCCCGGCGGGGCGTCCCTCGCGGTGACGATCTCACCGCGGAGGGCGGAGCGCGCGCAGGTGGCGTAGCCATCGCCTACCTCGCCAGCCCCCTCCACCTCGAGGATCCGCGCCCGGCCGTCGAGCGTCTCGACGTCGACGACGAGGTAGCTGCGCCCCTGGACGGCCTGCTCGTCCGCCGCGTCCCCTCCGAAGCCCTGGACGCCCGGCGCGCCGCAGCGTGCCAGCCGGGGCCACACCTCCCGGAGCCCACCCAGCACCGCGCGGCGCAGGGCCTTTCCGCTCACGCGGTTCGGCCTGGGCGCCGTCGCCTGGGGTGCCGCGGGCGGGGAGGGCGCGGCCTGCCAGCCCGAATCCGGAGCGTGCGGGGTGGCCGGCACGCCGAGCGCCCGGCCCGCGCCGCTCGACACGAAGCCGCTTGGCTCGCCGGGGTCAGCGGTGAGGGGACGACCGGCCGAACCACCTGCGAGCGCAGGGAGGGTCGGGGCCGGGCGCGTGAGCCACCAGACCAGGCCCGCCGACGCGGCGGCCAGGAGGCCGATGGATGTTGCGATGCCGAGGAGGGCGCGGCGCATCTCAGCGGACTCCCGTCTGGGCGGGCGCCGCCGACAGGCGGGCGCCGGCCCGGCTGGCCGGCTCGATCGACAGGAGCTCGAGCTCGAACACGAGCGTCGCGCCCGGCTCGACAGCGTAGTCCCAGCCCCTCGGGCCGCGCAGGCCGCGGTCGCCGTAGGCGAGCTGGGCCGGCGCGACGAGCCTCCAGGTCGAGCCGGCTGGCATGAGCTTCAGCGCCTCCCTCCACGCCGGGAGCGCGCCCGCGACCTGGAACGTGACCGGCTTGCCGCGCTCGCGCGAGCCGCCGACCTCGGTCCCGTCGATGCGAGCGGTGCGGACGTGGCAGGTCACGGTGTCGGCGTCGGCCGGCGCCCCGCCGAGACCCACCTTCACGGCGGCGTACTGGAGGCCGCTCGGCAAGGTCACCACGCCGTCCTTCTTCGCGTTGGCGGCCAGGAAGGCCTCCCCGGCCTTCCGGTTCGCCTTCGCCAGCGCCCGGGCCACCGCCACCTGCTTCTGCCTCACCTGGCCGTCGAAGGCAGCCATCGTCGTCCGCAACTCCGCCTCGCTCATGAGGAGCGTCCCGCCGGCGAGCCCGTCGCGGAGCCCCCGCGTGAAGACGTCCGCGTCCACCGACACCTCGCCGGTCTTGAAGCTCCTCGCCATGGCGACGCCCATGGCGTAGCTCAGCGGATCTCCGGGGCCCTGCGTGGCCCTGCCGTGGGCCGCCTCGGTCTGCGCCGCTGCGGCGTGCGCTGGGACCCCCCGGCCCATCGCCAGCGCGGCTCCGGCCACGGCCAAGGCCATGGTCCCCATCGCGGCGAACGGCCTTCCGTTCCAGTTCATGGGACGCTCCTCGACGTCGCCGCGAGCCCGGAGACGGCGGCCGCGCCGCCCTCCGGCGCCGCGCGGATGGAGAGCAGGTCGACCTCGTAGACGAGCGTCGCGTTGGGCGGGACGCGGGCGCCGAGCCCCTTGCGCCCGCGCAGCCCCCGCTCGCCGTAGGCGAGGCGGGAGGGGACGAAGATCCGCCACGTCGAGCCGACCGGCATGAGCTGGAGCGCCTCGGCGACGCCCCGGATCGCGCCGCGGAGGGGCAGGATGGCCGGCTCGCTGCGGGCCCGCGTGTTGTCGAACTCGGTGCCGTCGAGCAGCGCGCCGCGGTAGTGGCAGACCACGGTGTCGGCGGCCGAGGGCCGCCTCCCGGCCCCGGCCTTCAGGACCTCGTACTGCAGGCCGCTCGGCAGGGTCACGATCCCGTGGGCGGCGCCGTTCCTCGCGAGGAACGCCTCGCCCTCCCTCCGGTTCTCGTCGGCGGCCGCCCGCCGCGTCGCGCCGGCCGACGCGCCGCGCTTCGCGCCGAGCTCCCGCCGCGCCTCGGCGAGGACGGTCTGGACCTCCGCCGCCGTCAGCAGCGGCTCGCCGCCCGCGAAGGCGTCCTCGATGCCGCGGAGGAGCGACTGCTCGTCCACCTCGACCGACCGCGCCTTCAACCCGCGGGCGAGGTTGACGCCGACGGCGTAGCCGAGCCGCTCGCGCCGCCCCTCGAGCGCCGAGGCGCGCCCCGACGGCGCCGCGGTGTCGGGGCGCTTCGCCGGCGGACCCGGCGACCGGACCGCCGGCGCTGCGGCCGGCGCCAGCGCGAGCTCGAGTTGGATGACGCCGTTCACGGTCTTCGACCGCACCACCAGCTCCCGGGCGAGGCCGCGCGCGGCGACCGTCACCTTCGCCTCGCCGACCCGCTTCACGGTGAGCCTCACCTGTCCGCCGCGGCGCGGCGAGACGGCGGCCACCTCCGGGGCGGACGCGGTCCACTCCGGCTCGGCCGCCATCACCTTGCCCGCCGCATCGAGCACCTCGGCCCGCACGTCCACGGCGTCCTGGCCGTTGGTGCCCGCGTAGGTGGGCCCCGCCACCCACCGATCGCCGCCGTAGGTGCCTCCCATCAGGCGGGGGTCGAGCTTGAAGGAGAGCCGGAGGTCGCCGGCGGCCGGCGCCTCGCCGCCGAGCGGCACCAGGGGTGTCGCCAGCGCCAGGGCCACCAAGAGGAGGCCCGTGAAGATCCGGAGTCGGCCGTGAGGGTCGCGCATGTTTCGCTCCTTGGATCGAGCCGGACCCCAGCCGCCCGCCATCGCCCCGGTGCGGGGCGACGGCGAGCGGAGGGGGCGGGCTCAGTGGCAGTAGTGCGACGTCGGAGACGCGCCGCAGTTGGCGGCGGCCCCCACCAGCCTCGTGTTGGTGAGCCCCAGGAACGAGGGGATGGCGGGGCCGCCCGCCGCCCCCACCGCCGGCACCTGCTGGAAGCAGGGCCCGGTGGCGCTTGGGATCGGCACGCCCGCGGCGTCGGTGCACCGCGTGGTCGCCGGGACGAACGGCGTGGCCCGCGCCTGGAAGCCGTCCCGCCCGAAGGTGTTCTCGGGCGCGGTGCCGTCGAGCGGCAGCCAGAGCTCGGGGTGGTCGAACGGCGCCTTCTCGTGCCGCACCCGGTCGTCGGTGAGCTCGAGCAGGAAGTCCACCAGCGCGACCTCCTCCTCCTCGCTCAGGTTCGACTGGACCTCGATCCGCTGGTTGACCATGTTGAAGTCGCGGTGGGCGGCGTTGGTGATGGGGAAGTCGCCGCCGCGGCTGTAAAAGTCGACCACCTGCCGGAGCGTCAGCTTGCCGCCGTTGTGGAAGTACGGGCCGGTGAGCTCCACCTCGCGCAGCTGGGCCGCCTTCATGCTGCCCATCCGCCCGAGCCGGTTGGGGACCGGCCAGGTGCCCATGAGCGGGGCGTCGTTCCCGATGAGGCCGAGGAGCGGATCCCAGGCCGTGTCGTTGAGGGCCTCGGGGATGACGGCCGCGGGGTTGAACGGACCGAGCGTGTCGCCGAACCCCTCCATCATCGGCGTGTCGGTGAGGGTGTTGAGCATGCCGCCCGGCGCGCCGCCCGCCTCGTCCACCTCGGGGTGGGCGTCGCCCACGTTGATGGCGTTGGCCCAGGGCGCGTAGTAGTCGGGCAGCTGCGGGTTGACGAGCTCGTCGCCGAAGCCCGGGTTGATCAGCTGGTCCTGCGGCGTCTCCTCCCACAGGCCGCCGGTGGGGTTGGCGGCGTTGAAGGTGCCGACGGTCATGGCGACGCCCGGCTCGAAGGCCGGACCGGCCACGTCCTTCATCAGCAGCGCCGCCAGCGACAGCGGCCAGCCGAACGCGTCGGTCCCGCCGCGCCCCGCGTCGTCGTTGATGGGGCGGACGCCGAGGTTGTAGACGCCGTTGTCGAAGAAGGAGGCCGCGGCGCCGCCGCAGACCCCGAAGCCCTGGCCGGTGCCGGGCTCGAGGCCGCCCGGGTACGCCAGGCCGTCGGCCGGGCAGGGGACGATGCTCTGGTTGGCGATGCGCCGCTCCAGGGCGTCCTGGCCGTTGCTAGCCATCTCCGACTGCAGCAGGAAGCCCGAGATGACGCGCAGCCGCCCCAGGGGCTCGATGGTCGCCGCGACCCCGGGCGCCACGAACTCGGCGATGAAGTCGCGGAGCTGCGCCTTGTGGGTGAACGGCATGGTGTTGTCGGTCAGCGTAGGGACGGCGTGGCACTCGCCGCAGCGGCCGGTCCGGAAGTTCGGGTTCTTCGCCGACAGGTTGGAGGCGAAGAAGACGTCCATGCCGAGGAGCGGATCGGGGGTGTTCGTCCCGGCGGCGCGGGTGCCGCGGAAGCCGGCGCCGAGGTTGCCGTCGCGCTTGAAGTTGCCGAGCTCGCTGAAGCAGTTGCGCTGGGTGGCGCCCGTGCAGTTGGGCAGCGTGCCGACGAGCCCCGGTTCGCCAGGCTCACCGAGGGCCTGGAACGCGTCCGGGTTCGCGTCGAGGAACCGATCGAACGGCGTGTCGTCCGGCACCAGGACCGTGCCCCACAGGTGGATCGAGAGCCCCCAGAACAGCGCGAAGTTCGCCTCCATCTGCGAGAACTGGTTGGTGTCGGCGGCGGCCGCGGCGCCGGCCGCAGGCGTGAGGACGTAGCCGTCGAACGGGTCGTTGTTGTGGCTCACCACGGCGCCGTTCTCGAGCACCGCGATCGAGGCGGCCGGGATCACCCCGGTGCCGCACTGGTTCGGGTGGAGGGCGGGCAGCCCGTCGGTGTAGCAGCCGTTCAAGTGCCAGCCGGTGTTGCGCCACAGCTCGGGCTGGTAGGCGTTGCGGATGAGGCCCGGGTAGCTGATGCAGAGCCCCGGCTTGCCCGGCGCGGGGGCGCCGGGGGAGCGATCGACCGCCGCCAGCGCCGCGCAGGCCGAGCCGCCCTGGTTCGAGTACGGGCCGAGGAAGCTGTCGGTCGGATCGACGAGCTGGTTGGCGAGCGGCGTCACCGCGCCGACCAGCGCCCCGCCGCCCCCGGTGCCCTGGAGCAGCTTCTTCGCGATCTTGGTCCAGTTGCGGCCCGAGAGGGACATCTCGAACTGGCTCAGGCCGGGGCCGGTCGCGAGCGAGGCCAGGCTCGCGAACTTGATGATCTGGCGCGTCTGGACGAGCGTCCCCACGCTGTCGACGAAGACGTGGCCCTGCGGATCGGCGGCGCCGAAGACGCTGCCGCCGTTGAAGGCGTGGCGGGCGCGGCCGTCCCAGAAGTTGTCGAAGTTGTTGGCCGCCAGGAACAGCGTCGGCGTGTTGCGCGGCTCCACCCGCCTGATCTCGTGCCCGAAGGACGGGTGGGACGGGAGCAGCGCCGGCTCGGCGGCGGGGTGGACCGCCGTGGCGAAGGCCGGGATCGGGTCGACGTTCGGGTGGCTGCCGTCGGCCGCGCCCGTCACCGGATTCACGCCGTCCGGAGCGCGCAGGTCGGGCACGATGGAGGCCACGCCGCCCACGGCGGACGGGGTGCCGAAGGCGCCGATGGCCGGGATGTCGGCGAACTGGCCGAAGTGGACTCCCATGGAGGAGGCGACGTCATCGACGGAGGCGGCGATGTTGGCTGCGTCGCAGACCGTCCCGGTGAAGCCGCTGGGGAAGTTGTTCTCCAGCACCCCCGCGGCGACGCTCGCCGCGACGGCCGGCACGCAGGCCGGATCACCGGCGACGTCCAGGGCGTTCACCCGGTGGAGCGGGAAGTCGCTGGCCTTGAGGTCGTAGTTGGCCGCCAGGCCGGGCGCGACCCCGAGGGGCGTGTCCCCGACCTCGAGCGACGTCGAGGTGGGCACCAGGGTGATGGCGACGTGGTTGGGGTTGAGCTGGTTCTTGGTGCGGCTGTCGGCGCCCGCGTGGGCGTGGCACGACCCGCAGGACTGGACGCCGTCGCTGCCCACCTGCATGTCCCAGAAGAGCGCCTTGCCGAGCACCATGGCGAGCCGGCGCGCCGACTCCTTCGGCGCCGAGCCGGTGGCGCCGCCGCGCACGTAGTCGTTCTCGTTGGAGGGCGCCACGGCGGCCGCCGGGGTCGTCCCCTGGAGCGCGGCCCGCGCCACGAGGCGGGCCTGGGAGTTGGCCAGGTAGTCGGGGTTCTGGTTCAGGTTGCCGGCGGGGCCGCCGAGGATGGGGACGCGCAGCGACGGCTTCGAGAGGCCGCCGGTGCGGCCGGTGAGGGCGCGCGGCTGGATGCTCGCGCCGGTGACCGGATCGCGGAGGCGAGCCGCGGCGGAAATGGCCGTCGCCGCCGACGCCACGCCGGAGACGGCCGGCACCGAGTACCCAGCGACGTTGAGCACGCCGAAGCCGGCGTAGCCCGGCTCGCCCGGATCGCCGCCGCAGAGCACGGCGGCCCCGGCCTCGGTCGAGGCGATGCAGACGGGCGTATCCCGGCCGAACGGGCTGTTGTAGTCGATGAGCTCCTCGGCGTCGGCGGTGCGGGCCGCGCCCGGCGAGACGGTGATGACGTTCGGTACCGGCGTGCACCCGAGCGTGCCGCCGCCGATGACGACGGCGGGGACGGTGCACGTCGGGATCCCGGTGGCGACCGGGTCGTTCGGCGGCGGGTTGCAGGCGCACGAGCTCCGGGCGTCGAAGGCGCCCCCGGGGTACTGCGGGTTGACGAGGCGCATCTCGAACCCGGTCGGCGGGTTGTAGTTCAGCGGGTGCACGAGGAGCGGCGGCAGCGCCACGCCGCCGAAGCTCTGCCGCCGCGTGAACGCCGCGTTGGTGCAGTAGGAGGGGAAGCCCTGGTCGTTGCCGGGGACGAGGCCGTGCGAGTCGGTGCAGGCCGTGGTCACCTGGTACGGGTCGTCGAGCAGTTGCTCGAGCTCGTTCCAGGTGGGGACGGACTTCAGCGACGCGAACGGGACCTCCGGCTCGAAGAGGAACCCGGGCACGATGCCCGGCTGCGCCGAGCCGTTGGTGATCACGCTCTGGGCCACGGCCGGCGCCGGCCCCGCCACCAGCATCGCCGCGAGCGCGGACGCGACGAGCCGCTTCGTCATCGAGTGTCGATTCATGGCCACCTCGTTCCTTCAGGAGTGTTCCCATCGAAGGCCGCTCGATGCGCTCACGGTGAACACCGCCGCCGGGGGCGCGCGATCGCGGCGTGGCATGAGGTAGCGATCGGACGGCGTGGCGCCAACCCGTTCCTTGGGCCGTAACGGGCGGCGACACGTCGTTGGGGCACCGGTCGGTGTCCGGAGCTGGTACGGCCCGTCGCTGGACTGAGGGCGCGCGCGCTCGCCTCCGTCGGCCCGCTGTCCGCCCCGCTGCGAAGACCCCTCGGCGAGGGGCGTACCGGCGGCGGATACGGCCCGCGGCGGCACCGGCCCGCAATTGGCGTGGCGCGGCGTGGCCGCGCCGGTACCACCGTGGGTCGAGGGGCTGGAGGACGGCGATGCACCATTCGGTCGATCCACGCGTGGCTCGCGGCGTCCATGCCCGCCTCGCCGCCATCGCGGCGGCAGCGGCGCTCGGAGTGCCGTTGACCGTCCGTGCGGCGCCGCTCGAGGCGCACCTCCGCCTCGAGGCGTTGCGCCTCGCCCCCCCGGACTTCTCCGCTCCGGACCTCTCCGCTCCGGACCTCTCCGCTCCGGACCTCGCCCCCGGCCCCGCCTTCGCCGAGGGCGGGCCGGGCGCGGCGGCTCCGGGCTCCCAGGAAGCCCCGCCCACGGAGGCGCCGCCCACGGGCGCCGCGGAGAAGCCGTCCCTCGACTTCGACCTCCTCGGCGTGGCGCGGCCGCCGCCCGAGCCCGTCGACGCCGGCGAGCTCCGCCTGCGCCGCAGGATGCTGGGGCTGCACCAGGGGCTCGGCCTCGGGCTCCTGAGCCTCCAGCTCGCCACCACCGTCGTCGGCCAGCTCAACTACTCGGACCGCTTCCCGGCCGGGCCCGACACCGGGCGCTACCGGCGGCCGCACCAGGTCCTCGCCTACGGCACGCTCGGGGTCTTCGCGGTCAACGGCGCCATCGCGCTCCTGGCGCCGCCGTCGAAGGCGCCGAAGAAGCTCGACCGGGTCATGGTCCACCGCATCGCCATGCTCACCGCGGCGGCCGGCCTGGCGACGCAGGCGGTGCTCGGCATCCAGACGCGCGAGCGCGTGGGCCGGCTCGACCAGGAGCGGCGCGCCACCATCCACCTCGTCGTCGGCTACGCCACGCTCGCCGCGGTGCTGGCGGGCGTCGGCGCCATCGTCCTCTGATCATGACGCCCCTCGTCCTCGCGCTCGCCCTCGCCGCCGACGCCTCCGCCGGGACGGCGTACACCGTCGAGCCGTCCCGGAGCGCGGTCCGCTATCACGTCGTCCACAAGTTCCACGCGGTCACCGGTGCTTCGTCGGCCATAGAGGGAAAGGCCGTCGTGGCCCCGGACGGCCGGATCATGGCGATGGTGCGGGTGCCGCTCGCCTCGTTCGACTCGGGCGACCGGAACCGCGACGAGAACATGCGCGACGCCGTCGGTGCGGGTCGGCACCCCTTCGTCGTGTTCAAGGGGGTGGCGCGGCTCGCCGGCTGGACGCCGGCGGCGATCCTGCCCGTCCGCGAGGAGGCGCGCATGGAGGGCGAGGTGGAACTGAACGGTGTGAAGCGGCCCGTCACCGCCGCGCTCACGGTCGAGCTCCTGCCCGACGGCACGGCGCGGGCGCGCGGGACCTTCGCCGTGAGCCTCGAGGCGTTCGGCGTCGAGCGGCCGTCGCTCCTCTTCGTGAAGATCGACGACGCGTGCCGCATCGAGGTGGACCTGGCGCTGCGGCGGGGGCCGACGTGACGGCGCGCGGCCGCGCCCCGGCGCTGCCGGCCGTCCTCGCCGCGGCGGCCGTCCTCGCCTGCGTGCCCGCGGAGGGGCCGCTCATGCGCCCGGGGTCCGACTGCCTGGCCTGCCACGACGGCCGGGGGCGCGCCCCGCGCTGGACCGCGGCCGGCACGATCTACGACGCACCGAGCGCCGGGGGCGGGCTCGAGGGCGCGAGGGTCCACCTCACCGACGCGACGGGCTTCGGCTTCGCCCTGCGGAGCAACCGGGCCGGCAACTTCTACACGGCCGAGCCGCTCGCCTTCCCACTCCGCGTGTGCGTCGAGCGCCACGGCGTGACCACCTGCATGGAGGAGCCCGTGACCGAGGGCTCGTGCAACGCATGCCACGGCCCGCAGGGCGTGCTCCGCCGCGAGGACCACCTCCTCTTCCCGGTCGCCGCGGGCAGCAGGCACGCGGAGGTCGGCTGCGCCGAGTGCCACCGGCGCTACGCCGGGGCCGCGCCGGCCGACTTCGAGTGCGCGACCTGCCACGCCGCGCGCGACGCGGCCCTCGCGACGCGCCACACGGCGGCCACCAGCAACCCCGCCATCGTGGTGCGGGAGTTCGCGCTCGCGAGCGACGCCTGCCTCCGCTGCCACGGCGACGCGCAGGTGAGCCTCACCGCGGCCCACCCGGCCGGCTTCCCGGGGGCCCCCCCGCACCAGACGGCGACGTGCACCGACTGTCACGACGCGTACCGGTCGGACAAGCCGTTCGCCGTCGACTTCGCGACCGACCCGCGGAGCTGGCCCGCCGGCAGCGGCCACGGCTGCCTCCGCTGTCACGCTGGTGGACCACCGGAGGGGTGACCTCGCGCTCGTGACTTGAAGCTGTATACCGCGGTCAAGGGACACGCGGCCCGCTGTCGCTCGCCTCGCTGTCGCGTGCTCGTGGAACCCCGCGAGGGCGGCTTCACTCCGGCGCGCCGCCTTGTTAGTTGAAACCGCGTCTCAGTGGACGTCCTCGCTGGCGGAGATGTGGTCCGGAGAGTCATGCACGCCGGGAGCGCAGCATCGGACGTGGGCTCGTGGGAGGGGACGCCGGCGCCGGCGGCCCCGCGGCGACGCTTCAGCACCCGCCGCCGGCTCGTCCTGACCTTCTCCGCGGTGCTGGCCGCCTTCCTGGCGTCGCTCGTGCTGCAGCTCGCCGGCCTGCGGCGCATGGAGGCCACGTTCGCGGTGATGAAGGACCACGAGGAGCAGATGGTCCTGGCGCTGCGGCTCGAGGACACCTCCCGCGAGCAGTACGCGCACGCGCTCCGGTTCGTCACCGGCGAGGAGCGGGAGCTCGCGCCCTACGAGGAGACCAGGGCGCGGCTCGCGGAGATGCGCCGGGGCCTGGCGGTGCGGCTCGACGAGCCCGACACGGCCGAGCGGCTCGAGCGCATCGGCGAGATCCTCTCGGAGCTGGACCGCCTGTTCCTCGACCGCGTGGTGCCGGCGGCCCGCCGGCGGGATCCCGGGGCGATGATCGCGCTCGAGCACGGGTATCCGCTCGTGTCCCTCGTCGACCAGAACGTCGACGCCATCATCGAGCGGCTCAAGGAGTCGGCCACGACCTACCGCGAGGGGCTGGCCGTGTTGGAGGGCCAGGCGGCGCGCTGGACCACCGCGCTGCTCCTGATCGCGCCGCTCCTCGTCGCGGCGGCGACGCTCTACCTGGCCCGCTCGGTGGCGCGGCCGCTGGCACGCCTCTCGGAGGGCGCGGCGGCCGTGGCCGCCGGCGACCTCGACGCCCGCATCGACGTCGAGACCGCCGACGAGTTCGGCGCGCTGGCGGCCGAGCTCAACGCCATGACGGCCGCGCTCAAGCAGCACCAGCGGCGGCTGGTCGAGTCGGAGAAGCTGGCCGGGATCGGCCGGCTGGCCGCCGGGGTGGCGCACGAGCTCAACAACCCGCTGCAGGTCATGCTCGGTTACCTGTCGCTCAACCGGGACCTGCCGGACCGCCGGCTGGCCGGGCAGCTGGCCGCGGTCGAGGCCGAGACCCAGCGCTGTAAGGACATCGTCGAGGGGCTGCTCGAGCTGTCGCGGCCGCCCGCCGCCGGCGTCCCCGTCGATCTCCGCGCCCTGTGCGAGGGCGCCTCGGACCGGCTGCGCCTCTGCGCGCCAGCCGCCGCGCGCGCCGTGACGGTGGACGGGTGCGCGCTGGCCCTCGCCGACCCGCTGAAGGTCGGGCAGGTGGTCTTCAACCTGATGAAGAACGCCGTCGAGGCGGCGGGGCCGGGCGGCGACGTGAGCGTCCGGATCCGGGCGACGCGCGCCGAGGCCGAGATCGCCTTCCGCGACACCGGCCCGGGCATCGCGCCGGAGGTGCGGGGCCGGATCTTCGAGCCCTTCTTCACGACCAAGCCGGCCGGCTCCGGGCTCGGCCTGGCCGTGTCCCGCGCCATCGCGCGGGCGCACGGCGGCGACATCGAGGTCGGGAGCGCGGAGCGGGGAGGGGCGGTGTTCACGCTGCGCCTGCCGCTGGCCGAAGAGGCGAGGAGCTGACCATGCCGAACTCGGAACGACCGTCCGTGCTCGTGGTGGAGGACCGGCCGAGCGTCCTCCTGCTCGTCGCGACCGTCCTCGAGCGCGCCTGCGAGGTCCTCACCGCCTCGCGGGGGGAGGAGGCCCTGGGGATCGTCGGGTCCCGGCCCCTCGACGTGGTGCTCACCGACGTCCGCATGCCGGGGGCGAGCGGGTTCGACGTGCTGCGCGCCGTGACCGAGCGCTCGCCGGAGACCCAGGTCGTCCTGATGACGGCCTACGCCAACATCCCAGACGCGGTCGCCGCCATCAAGCTCGGCGCCTACGACTACGTGGCGAAGCCCGTCGACGCCGACGAGCTGGCGCTCGTGATCGCGCGCGCGGTCGAGCAGGCGCGGCTGGAGGCGGGCGGCCTCGACGGCGGCGGCGCGGCCCGGGAGGGCGGGCGCTTCGGCGAGGCTGGGGAGCTCGCCGGCGCGCCGGCCTGCTTCCACACCGCCGTCGAGCAGGCGCGGGCCCGCGCCTCGCGCGAGTACCTGACCGCGCTCATGCAGACCTACGCTGGCAACGTGACCCGGGCGGCCGCGCGGGCGGGCATGACGCGCGAGAGCCTGCACCGCGTGCTGCGCAAGTACGGCGTCCACGCGGAGCGTTCGGGGAACGCCCCGAGGGGTGAGCCCGCCGCCCGCGGCGACGGGGCGGTGTAGCGGGCATGACCGCCCCGCCGGGCTCGTTCAAGCCTCCCCGCCGTCCCGCACGTGCCGCGAGAACCAGATGAGCGCCTCCAGGGCGTTCGTCGTGGTCAGGATCCCGACGAGCTTCCCGGCCTCGTCCACCACCGTGATGCCGTTCAGCTTCCGGTCGTGGATGATCTGGGCGCAGTCGGCCAGGTCGGTGTCGGGGGTGACGGTGTGCGGGTGGGGGTTCATCGCCGCGGTCACCGGCGTCTGGGCGAGCAGGTACTGCACCTCCCAGACGTCGAGCGGGGTCGCCTTGCCGGGCTGGAAGGTGAGGAGCATGCGCTCGGTGACGAGCCCCACCAGCTTGCCGTCCTTCAGCACCGGCAGGCGCCGCACCTCCTTCTCCTTGAGGAGGTGCAGCGCCCGCACGATCGACTCGCCCGCGTCGATGGTGATCGGGTCGGGCGTCATCCAGTCGCGGACCTTGGTCTTCACGTGCGGACCCCCGTGGCGGGCTAGCGGCCGGCGGCGACCTCGCCGAGCGCCTCGTCCAGGATCTCGAAGCCGCGGTCGAGCTGCGCGTCGGTGATGACGAGCGGCATGAGCGTCCGGATGACGTTGCCGAAGTTGCCGCAGGCGATGAAAACGAGCCCCTTCTCGTAGCAGCGCTGCACCAGCTTCTTGGTCTCGTCGGCCGCGGGCGTCTTCTTCGCCCGGTCCTTCACCAGCTCGATGGCGAGCATGGGCCCCTTGCCGCGGACGTCGCCGATGAGCTCGTGCTTCGTCTGGAGCGCGTCGAAGCGCTGGCGGATCATCGCGCCGAGCTGCTCGGCGCGGGTGAGGAGCCCGTCGGCCAGCAGCACCTCGAGCACCGCCAGCGCCGCCCGGCAGGCGACCGGGTTGCCGGCGAAGGTGCCGCCCAGCCCGCCGACGTGCGGCGCGTCCATGAGCTCGGCCTTGCCGGTGACGGCGGCCAGGGGCAGGCCGCCGGCGAGGCTCTTGGCGGTGAGCAGGATGTCCGGCTCGATGCCCCAGTGCTCGATGGCGAAGAGCTTGCCGGCCCGGCCCATGGCGCTCTGCACCTCGTCGATGACGAGGACGATCCCGTGCTTCTTGCAGATGGCCTGGAGCTTGGCGAAGTACTCGGGCGGCGGCGTGACGAAGCCGCCCTCGCCCTGGATCGGCTCGGCGATGAGCGCCGCCACCTGCTCCGGCGCCACGTTGCCGACGAAGAACTCCTCCAGGTGGTCGGCGCAGGCCACGTTGCAGGACGGGTACTTCAGGCCGAACGGGCAGCGGTAGCAGTAGGCGTTCGGCATCCGGTAGACCTCCGGCGCGAACGGCCCGAACCCGAGCTTGTAGGGCTTCACCTTGCTGGTGAGCGACATGGTGAGGAGCGTCCGGCCGTGGAAGGCGCTCTGGAGCGCGATGACGGCGGGTCGCTTGGTGGCGTAGCGCGCGATCTTGATGGCGTTCTCCACCGCCTCGGCGCCGCTGTTGGCGAAGAGCGTCTTCTTGTGGAACGCGCCCGGGGTCAGCTGGTTGAGCTTCGCCGCCAGGTCGACGTACGGCTCGTACATGGCGATGTGGAAGCAGGTGTGGACGTACTTCTCCACCTGGTCCTTGATGGCGGCGATCACCTTGGGGTGGGAGTGGCCGACGTTCATCACGCCGATGCCGCCAGCGAAGTCGATGAGCTCGCGCCCGTCGAGATCGACCATCACCGCGCCGTGGGCCTCCTTCACGAAGGCGGGCGTGGCGTGGAACGCGCCGCGCGGCACGTGCTGCTCGCGGAGGGCCTGGTACTCGGCCTGTCTCGAAGCCATCGGGTGTCTCCTGGGTGAGGCGTTCACGTAAGGCGCGAGGGTGCCGGGAGGACCGTCGCGCCGCCGATCGCCGGCAGAGCACCGCCCGTACCAACCGCGCCCGGGCGGCGGTGCCGTGCCTCCGGGCTGGTTTTCGCCCGAAAGTCGGGCAGTTCGAGACCTCACCGCAAGGGGTGACCCCGGCTGCGCCGCAATGCGGGATTGCCATGCTCATGCAAAAACGCATGAATGGCGGCATGACGACGCAGCCGGTAGCCGACGCCGGTATCGCGGAGCCCGGCGCCGCCCTGGAGGCCGGCGGCCTGGAGCGGCTCCTCCTCGACGCCTCGCCGGACGGCGCCGCCGTGACCGCGCCTGACGGGACGGTCGCCTACGCCAACCCGGCGGCGCGCGAGCGGCTCGGCCTCGAGCCGGGGAGGGCGCTCGCCGACCAGGTGCCGGAGATCGCCCCCGCGGCCGAGCGGGCCCTCGCCAGCGGCGAGCAGCCGGGGCCGCTGGTGCGCCGCCACGGCGCCGCCTGGCTCACCAAGGTGACGCCGCTCGAGCGCGGCGGCGAGGTGGTGGGCGTGCTCTGCGCCTTCGTCGACGTGACGGCCGCCGCCGACCTGAGCACGCGCCAGCTCTGGGCCTACGAGGAGCTGACGCGCGAGCAGGACGCCATCATCAACTCCACCGCCGAGGGGCTCTGGATCTGCGACGGCGACGCCACCGTCCTGCGCGTCAACCCCGCCTCGGAGCGGCTCAACGACATCCGCGCCGACCAGGTGGTGGGCCGCAACATGCGCGACCTCGTGGCCGAGGGGCTCTTCGATCGCTCGGCCACGCTCGAGGTGCTCCGCACGCGCGCCCCGGTCAACATGCTGCAGGCGCGGCAGGGGCGGAAGCTGGTGCTCACCGGCAACCCGGTCTTCGACGACGCCGGCAAGCTCATCCGCGTGGTGGTGAACGAGCGCGACATCACCGAGATCGACGGGCTGCAGCGCGAGCTGGAGGAGCAGGAGGCGCTGCGGGATCGCTTCCGCGACCAGATGCTGGAGATGCAGCTCGAGACGGTCGAGTCGCGGCGGGTCATCGCCCGCAGCCCCTGCATGCAGAAGGCGCTGCGCCAGGCCATCAAGGTGGCCGGCGTCGACTCCACGGTGCTGGTGCTGGGCGAGTCGGGCGTGGGCAAGGGGCTCATCGGCGACCTCATCCACAAGTACTCGAGCCGGGCCGAGAAGCCGCTCGTCAAGATCAACTGCGGCGCCATCCCCGAGTCGCTCGTCGAGGCCGAGCTCTTCGGCTACGAGAAGGGGGCCTTCACCGGCGCCCAGGCCAAGGGCAAGCCCGGCTACTTCGAGCTGGCCGACGGCGGCATCCTCTTCCTCGACGAGATCGCCGAGCTGCCGCTCTCCTCGCAGGTGAAGCTGCTCCGGTTCCTGGAAGACGGCCACGTCATGCGGGTGGGCGGCACCGAGAGCCGCAAGCTCGACGTCCGCATCCTGGCCGCGACCCACCGCGACCTGCCCGCCATGGTGGAGCAGGGCGCCTTCCGGCTCGACCTCTACTACCGGCTCTCGGTCATCCCGCTGCAGGTCCCGCCGCTGCGCGAGCGGACCGAGTGCATCCTGCCGACGCTGCGCCACTACGTCGCCCTCTTCGCGGAGCGGATGGGCGTGCGGCGCCGGCTCTCCCGGGCGGCCACCGACGCGCTCCTCGGCCACCCGTGGCCCGGCAACGTGCGCGAGCTCATCAACCTGTGCGAGCGGCTGGTGGTGATGTCCGAGGCCGAGCTGATCGACGTGACCGACCTGCCGCCGGACATCGTCCGCCGGTCGGGGCGCGCCACCGGGGCGCCGGCCGCCTGGCCCGAGGAGTTCACGCTCGCCCAGGCGGTCGAGAGCACCGAGCGCGCCATGATCCTGCGGGCCCGCGCCCGCTGGGGGAACCAGGCGAGCATCGCCAAGGCGCTCGGCGTGAACCAGTCGACCATCGCCCGGAAGCTGAAGAAGTACGGCATCGGCTGACGTGGCGCGCCGCGCCATGCAGCGCTGCATCATCGACCGGAGCGGCCCGGATCGCTCCCGGTCCCAGTCGGCGGCCCCTGCCTGGGCCGTGCTCCACCGGCCCGTGGCGGTTTCCCTCGCGGTCCCGGCAGGATCATCGCCCCGCGCCCCATGCCGCCGGGCCTCCGCGGCGCTGCGACGCACCGGTGGCACGGCGCTCGCTACTCGGAGCGCGTCCACGGCAGCACGGCTTCATCCGACTCCGAACTCACGCTTCGAGGAGAGATCCGATGCGACGGACGATGGGATTGGCGATGCTCGCCCTGCTCACGATGGCGCGGCCCGCGCTGGCGGGCGAGGCGAGGGACTACTTCAAGGTGGGCGTGGTCACCGAGCTCTCGGGCGACCTGGCCACCGGCGGCAACGTCACCAAGCGCGGCTACGACCTGTGGGCGCAGGCCGTCAACGAGGCCGGCGGCATCGCCGTCCGCGGCAAGAAGTACCCGGTGAAGCTGGTCTACGCCGACGCGCAGTCCAACCCGTCCCAGGGCGCGGCGGCGGCCGAGCGGCTCGTCACCCAGGAGCAGGTGGACTTCATCCTCGGCCCGTACTCCTCGGGCGTCACCATCGCCGTGGCGCCGGTCGTCGAGAAGTACAAGGTGCCGATGATCACCGGCTCGGCCGAGTCGCCGCTCATCTGGCGGCAGAAGTTCCTCTACACCTTCGGCACCATCCCGCCGATCAACTTCACCGGCGCCGCCGCCATCGAGACGCTGGCGGCCCTCGAGCCGAAGCCCCGCACCGCCGTCATCTTCGGCTCGAACGACACCTTCTCCAAGGCGACCGCCGAGGCCTTCGAGGGCGCCGCCAAGAAGGCCGGCATCAAGGTCCTCAAGTTCAACATCGTCCCCTCCGGCCAGGACCTGACTCCGCTCATGTCGGCGGTGAAGGGGATGCGCCCCGACATCGTGGCCTTCGGCGGCCACGACGAGGAGCTCATCAAGCTGGTGAAGGGGCTGCACCAGATCGACTTCGCCCCGCGCGCCCTCCTCATGCACTACGGCGTGACCGAGCCGGCCTTCGTCGACGCCTTGAAGGGCGACGCCAACCAGGTCTTCGGCGGCGCCGTCTGGACCGAGTCGACCGCGACCAAGAGCGACCTGCTCTGGAAGGACGCGCCCAGCTACGCCGCCGCGGCGCAGAAGGCCTTCAACACCCCGGCCGACTACACCCAGGCCGGCTCCTCGGCCGCCGGCATCGCCTTCCAGGTGGCGGTGCAGAAGCTCGACGCGGCGCCGCCGCTCACCGAGGCCCAGCGCGTCGCCCTGGTGCAGGCGCTCGAGGGGGTCGACGTCTCGACCTTCTACGGCCGGGTGAAGTTCGCCACGGACGGCGAGTTCTACCACTCGAACGCCGGCCTCACCCCGCTCACGGTGCAGATCCAGGGCGGCAAGGTGGCGGTGGTGGGCCCGATGAAGCCGGCGCCGGCCAAGGCGCAGTACCCCATGTCGCCGTGGGCGGGCCGCTGACGCGTTGACCCGGGATCCCGGCGGCCGCCGGCGCGCCGGGGTCCACCTCGCCAGGGAAGGAGGCCGCATGGAGCTGCTGCCGCAGGCGCTCGTCGACGGGCTGATGCTGGGCGCCATCTACATCATCATCGCGGTCGCGTTCTCGCTCGTGTACGGCGTGATGCACGTGATCGACTTCGCCGTGGGCGAGTGGATCATGTTCGGCGCCTTCGCCGGCTTCTACCTGAACAAGGCGACGGGGCTCGACCCGTTCCTCCTGCTGCCGGCCGTCTTCGTCGCCTTCGCCGCCCTGGGCTGGCTGCTCCAGCCCATCCTGCAGCGCGTCCTCTCCGGGCGGCGCGGCAACCCGCTGCTCATGGCGCTGGTCTTCACCTTCGGGCTCTCGCTCATGTTCCGCGGGCTGGCCCAGACCTTCTTCGGCTTCTACAGCCTCTCCACGCCGAGCCGCCTCTCCACCGGCTCCTTCTTCTTCGAGAAGGGCGACTTCTTCCTCACCATCTCGCACGTCCGGCTGGCCGGGCTGGCCTACGCGGCCGTCATCACCGGCGGCCTCCAGTACCTGCTGAAGCACACCGACTTCGGCCTGGGGGTGCGGGCGCTGGCGCAGCACAAGGACGCCGCCGGCCTCATGGGCGTGAACGCCAGGCGGACCAACGGCTACGTCTACGCGCTCTACACCGGCGTGAGCGGCATGACCGGCGTGCTCATCGGCACCATCCTCTCGGTCTCCGCCAAGATGGGACCCGAGTACACCATCTTCGCCTTCTTCGTGGTGGTGCTGGCCGGCATGGGCTACCTGGCCGGCGTGCCGGCGGCCGCCATCCTGCTCGGGCTCATCCAGTCGATGTTCCTCGTCTACCTCGACCCCGGCTACACGCTGCTCGCGGTCTTCGGCGTGCTCTACGTGATCCTGCTCGTCTCCCCCACCGGCCTGTTCCGCAAGGGGGTCTAGCCATGCGCGACCGCCGCCTCCTCGGCTCCCTCGCCGCCTTCGCGCTCCTCCTCGCCGTCCCCGCGGCGGTGCACGACACCTTCCTCCTGCGGGTCTGCACCGAGGCGATCATGTGGATCGCCCTGGCCCTCACCTTCGACGTGCTGGCCGGCTACACCGGCTACCTCAACTTCGGCCACTCGGCCTTCTTCGGCCTGGGCGGCTACACCACCGCCATCCTGATGGTGCGGGCCGGGTGGCCCTTCCCGGCGGCGGCGGCGGCCGGCGGCGTGGCGGCGGCGGTGGCGGCGGTGGTGGCCGGGCTGCCGACGCTCCGGCTGCGCGGCGCCTACTTCGCCATCGCCACCTGGGCCCTCGCCCGCATGGTGCAGCAGGCGGCGCTCATGATGGAGATCACCGGCGGTCCGGACGGCATGCGGCTGCCGCCGTTCCTCGACCCGCGCTTCTTCTACTGGGTGATGCTGGGGGTGGCCGGCGCCACCTACTTCCTGCTCTGGTTCCTGCTGGAGCGCGCCCCGTTCGGCCTGAAGCTCAAGGCCATCCGCGAGGATGAGCAGGGGGCCAAGGCGCTCGGGCTGAACCCGACGCGGCTCAAGATCCAGGCCTTCGTCCTCTCGGCCGTGCCGACGGGGATCATCGGCGGCGTCTTCGCCTACTGGGTCACCTTCATCGACCCGGCCTCGACGCTCGGCGACCTCGTCAGCGACCAGGCGCTCGTCATGGTGGTCTTCGGCGGAATGGGCACGCTCATCGGCCCGGTGGTGGGCGCGGTGCTCATCTTCGCCTTCAAGACGCTCTTCTGGGCCTACCTCGCCGACTACGAGGTGCTCTACGTCATCATCCTCGGCGCCGCCATCGCCGCCAGCGTCGTCTTCCTTCCGAACGGCGTGCTCGGCGAGCTGCTCCACCGGCGCCGCCGCCCCGGCGCGCCCACCGCCGCCGGCCCCGCCACCGCGCTCCCCACCGCCGCCGGCGGCAAGGTCGAGGTCTGACGCCATGGGCGACCCCATCCTCTCGGTCCAGGGCGTGAGCAAGGCGTTCGGCGGCCTCATGGCCGTCTCCGACGTCTCCTTCCAGGTGGAGCGCGGCCAGATCGTCGGGCTCATCGGCCCGAACGGCGCCGGCAAGACCACCCTCTTCAACGTGGTGAGCGGCTACTACGCGCCCACCCGCGGCAAGGTGCTCTTCGATGGCAAGGACGTCAGCGGCAAGCCGCCCTTCGCGCTGGCGGCGCGCGGCATCGGCCGGACCTTCCAGGTGGTGAAGCCGTTCCCCGGCCTCTCGGTGCTGGAGAACGTGGTGGTGGCCGCCTTCCTCAGGCACCCGCGCCGCGCCGACGCCGAGGCGCACGCCTGGAAGGTGCTGGAGGTGACCGGGCTCGCCGAGAAGGCCCACGAGGCCGCCTCGAGCCTCACGCTGGCCGGCCGCAAGCGGCTCGAGATCTCCAAGGCGCTGGCGCTCGAGCCCACCTTCCTCCTGCTCGACGAGGTGGTGGCGGGCCTCAACCCCACCGAGGTGGACCGGACCGTGGAGCTCATCCTGGCGCTCCGGGCCCGCGGCATCAGCATCCTCATCGTCGAGCACATCATGCGCGTCATCATGCGCATCAGCGACCACCTGGTGGTGCTCAACTTCGGCGAGAAGATCGCCGAGGGGGCGCCGGCCGAGGTGGCCGCCGACCCGGCCGTGGTCGAGGCCTACCTCGGGGAGGCGCACGCGTGATCTGCTTCGAGGCGACCGACGTCGCGGCCGGCTACGGCGACACCCAGGTGCTCTGGGGCGTCTCGCTCTCCGTCCGCAAGGGCCAGCTCGTGGCGCTCATCGGCGCCAACGGGGCCGGCAAGACCACCACGCTCCGCACCGTCTGCGGCCTGGTCCGGACCACCGCCGGGTCGATCCGCTACGAGGGGACCCCCATCACCGGCAAGCCGGTGCACGAGGTGGTCGATCTCGGCATCACGCTCGTGCCGGAGGGGCGGCAGCTCTTCCCCAAGATGACGGTGGAGGAGAACCTGCGCGCCGGCGCCTACCTGGCGCGGGCCAAGGTCAAGCGGGCGCGCAACCTCGACCGCGTCTACGAGACCTTCCCCCGGCTCAAGGAGCGGCGCGGCCAGATCGCCGAGACCATGTCGGGCGGCGAGCAGCAGATGGTCGCCATCGGTCGCGCCCTGATGCAGGATCCCTCGCTCATCATGTTCGACGAGCCGAGCCTGGGGCTCTCGCCGCTCATGGTGGAGGAGATCTTCCGGGTCATCGCCCGGCTCCACGCCGAGGGCTTGACGGTCTTCCTGGTGGAGCAGAACGTGAACCAGACGCTCAAGGTGGCCGACTACGCCTACGTGCTCGAGAACGGGCGCGTGGTGCAGGAGGGCACGGGCGCCGAGCTGGAGGCCGACCCGAAGGTGCGCGAGGCGTACCTGGGGTTCTGACCGCCGATGGACGAGAGCCGGGCGCGCGCCGCGCCCGAGGAGAGACGCGATGGCCAAGCTGGTGCTGAAGGACCCGACCCTCTTCAAGCAGCGCTGCCTGGTGGACGGCGCCTGGGTGGACGCCGACGACGGCGCCACCGTCGCCGTGCGCAACCCGGCGAGCGGCGAGCCGCTCGGGACCATCCCGAAGATGGGCGCGGCCGAGACCCGGCGCGCCGTCGAGGCGGCCCAGGCGGCCTTCCCGGCCTGGCGCAAGAGGACCGCCAAGGAGCGCTCCAACCTGCTGCGCCGCTGGTTCGACCTCGTCATGGCCAACCAGGAGGACCTGGCCGTCCTCATGACCTCGGAGCAGGGGAAGCCGCTCGCCGAGTCGCGCGGCGAGATCGCCTACGCCGCCTCCTTCATCGAGTGGTTCGCCGAGGAGGCGCGCCGCGTCTACGGCGACACCATCCCGGGCCACGCGCCCGACAAGCGCATCATGGTGCTGAAGGAGCCCATCGGCGTGGTGGCGGCCATCACGCCCTGGAACTTCCCGGCGGCGATGATCACGCGCAAGGCGGGGCCGGCGCTGGCGGCCGGCTGCCCGGTGGTGCTGAAGCCGGCCACCGCCACTCCCTACTCGGCGCTGGCGCTCGCCGAGCTGGCGGTGCGCGCCGGCATCCCGCGCGGCGTCTTCAACGTGGTCACCGGCGCGTCCGGCCCCATCGGCAAGGAGCTCACCTCCAACCCGCTGGTGCGCAAGCTCACGTTCACCGGCTCCACCGAGATCGGCAAGCAGCTCATGGAGCAGTGCGCCGGCACGGTGAAGAAGGTCTCGCTCGAGCTCGGCGGCAACGCCCCCTTCATCGTCTTCGACGACGCCGACGTGGACGCGGCGGTGGCCGGCGCCATCGCCTCCAAGTACCGCAACACCGGCCAGACCTGCGTCTGCACCAACCGCTTCCTGGTGCAGGACGGCATCTACGCCGCCTTCTCGGCCAAGCTGGTCGAGGCGGTGGGGTCGCTCCAGGTGGGCGACGGCCTCGCGCCGGGCACGCAGCAGGGGCCGCTCATCGACGCCGCCGCGGTCGCCAAGGTGGAGGAGCACATCGCCGACGCGGTGGCCAAGGGCGGCCGCGTCCTCGCCGGCGGCAAGCGCCACGCGCTCGGGGGGACCTTCTTCCAGCCGACGGTCCTGGCCGACGCCAGCCCCGAGATGCTGGTGTCGAGCGAGGAGACCTTCGGCCCGCTGGCGCCGCTCTTCCGGTTCCACACCGAGGCGGAGGCGCTGCGGCTCGCCAACGACACGCCCTACGGCCTGGCCTCCTACTTCTACACGCGCGACCTGGCCCGGGCCTTCCGCGTCGCCGAGGGGCTGGAGTACGGCATCGTCGGCGTCAACACCGGCCTCATCTCCACCGCCGAGGCCCCCTTCGGCGGCGTCAAGGAGTCGGGCACCGGCCGCGAGGGGTCCAAGTACGGCATCGAGGACTACCTGGAGGTGAAGTACGTCTGCCTCGGCGGGATCGGCTGATCAGGTGGCGCCGCCGCCGGCCGCCCGCTCCAGCCACCCGCCGCCGAGCGCCTGGTAGAGCTGCACCAGGTTGGTGAGCCGGGCCAGGCGCGACTGGATGAGCAGCTGCTGCGCGGCGAAGAGGTCGCGCTGCGCCTCGAGCACGCCGAGGTAGCTGTCGACGCCCTTGCGGTAGCGCAGGTCGGAGAGCTCGAAGCGCTTCTGCTCCGCCTCGACCCGGAAGCGCTGCGCCGCCACCTGCTCGTCGAGCGCCGCCCGCGCCACGAGCGCGTCCGAGACCTCGCGGAAGGCCACCTGGACGGCCTGCTCGTAGCGCGCCACCTGGATGCTGGTGCGCAGCTCGGCGGCGTCGAGGCTGGCCCGGAGCGCGCCGCCGGCGAAGATGGGCAGCCGGATCTGCGGGCCGAAGCTCCAGAGCCCCGAGCCCGAGCCGAAGAGGCCGGAGAGCTCGGCGCTGGAGGTGCCGCCGAAGCCGGTCAGGGTGATGGAGGGGAAGAAGGCGGCGCGCGCCGCGCCGATGGCGGCGTTGGCCGACTGCAGGGCGTGCTCGGCGGCGAGGACGTCGGGACGCCGCAGCAGCACCTCCGAGGGCACGCCCGGCGGCAGCTCGGCGAGCAGGTCCTGGGCGTCGAGCGGCTGGGGCGGCGGCAGGTCGTCCGGGAGCGGCTGGCCGAGGAGCAGCACGAGCGCGTTCTGCGCCCGGGTCCGCTGCAGGGTGGCGCTCGAGAGGTTGAAGCGGGCGGTCTGCACCTGCGCCTCGGCGGTGCGGACGTCGAGCTCGGAGGTGCGGCCGGCCTCGAAGGTGCGCCGCGCCAGCGTCGAGGAGGACTCGACCGCCTCGAGCGTGCGCTTCGCCAGCTCCACCTGGTCGTCGAGGGCGCGCAGCGCGAGGTACTGCGACGCCACGGCGGCCACGAGCGCCAGGTGGGCGCTGCGCCGCGCCTCCTCCGAGGCGAGGTACTGCTGCAGCGCCGCCTCGGAGAGGCTGCGGACGCGGCCGAAGAGGTCGAGCTCGAAGGCGGTGACGCCCAGGCCGACCGTGTAGGTGGTGGTCGTGGAGGCGAGGCCGGTGGTGGTGAGCTTGCGGCCGAGGTGCTGGCGGGTGGCGCCGGCGCTGCCGCCCACCGCCGGGAGCTCGTCGGCCCGCTCGATCCGGTACTGCGCCCGCGTCAGCTCGACGTTGAGGGCGGCGACGCGCAGGTCGCGGTTGTTCCGCAGGGCGAGCCCGACGAGCGCCTGCAGCCGCGGGTCCTTGAAGACGTCGCGCCAGCCGAGGTCGGCGGCGGTGCGGCCGGCGGTGGCGGCCGCCCCCGCGCCCCAGGCGTCGCCGACCGGCGAGGCGGGGCGCTGGTAGCGGGGGGCGAGCGAGCAGCCGGCGAGGAGGGCGAGCGCGGCGGCGGCCGCGGGGACGACGGTGACCCTAGCCATGCGAGGCCTCCCTCCGGACGCCGGCGTCGGCCGGCGGCGCCTCGGCGGCCGCGCGGGCCGGCGCCTCCTTGGCGATGAGGGCGAAGAAGACGGGGACGAAGAGGATGGCGAGCGCCGTCGCCGAGATCATGCCGCCCATCACGGCGAAGCCGATGGCGTTCTGGCTGCCGGCGCCGGCGCCGCGGGCCAGCGCCAGCGGCAGCACGCCGAGCACGAAGGCCAGCGAGGTCATGATGATGGGGCGCAGCCGCATCGTGGCGGCCTGCATGGCCGCCTCGGCCGTCGGGACCCCCTGCCGGTGCAGCTCGCTGGCGAACTCGACGATGAGGATGGCGTTCTTGGCCGAGAGGCCGATGGTGGTGAGCAGGCCGACCTGGAAGTAGACGTCGTTGGAGAGGCCGCCGAGGAGCGTCG
This sequence comes from Anaeromyxobacteraceae bacterium, assembly GCA_035719085.1. Taxonomy (GTDB): domain Bacteria; phylum Myxococcota; class Myxococcia; order Myxococcales; family Anaeromyxobacteraceae; genus JADKCZ01. Next base: position 9,253 of record DASTGK010000003.1, on the reverse strand, counting down.
CGGCGACGGCGCCGATGACGCCGAGCGGCACCACCAGCATCACCGAGACGGGGATCGACCAGCTCTCGTAGAGGGCCGCCAGGCAGAGGAAGACCACCAGGAGCGAGATGGCGTAGAGCGCCGGGGCGTTCTGGCCGGAGAGCCGCTCCTCGTAGGCCAGGCCGGACCACTCGAAGCCGACGCCGGCCGGCAGCGTGCGCGCGATCTCCTCCATGGCCGCCATGGCCTGGCCGGAGCTGCGGCCCGCCGACGGCTCGCCGAGGATGGAGACGGAGCTCGCGCCGTTGAAGCGCTCCAGCTTGGGGGAGCCGGAGATCCAGCGCCCCGTGGCGAAGGCGGAGAAGGGGACCATGTCGCCGGCGCGGTTGCGCACGAACCAGCGCTCGGCGTCCTGGGGCAGCATGCGGAAGGGGGCGTCGGCCTGCATGTAGACGCGCTTGGTGCGCCCCTTGTCGACGAAGTCGTTGACGTAGGCGACGCCCCAGGTGGACGAGAAGAGGGTGTTCACGTCGGCGAGCGAGACGCCGAGCGACTGGGCCCGCTGCCCGTCGACGTCGAACTTGTACTCCGGGGTGTCCTCCAGGCCGGAGGGGCGCACCTTGGCGAGGCGCGGGTCCTTGCGCGCCGCGGCCAGCAGCTGGTTGCGCGCCGCCATGAGGCCGTCGTGGCCGAGCTCGCCGCGGTCCTCGAGCTGCAGCTCGAAGCCGTTGGCGTTGCCGAGCTCCATCACCGCCGGGGGCGTGAAGGCGAAGACGGCCGCCTCCTTGATCCTGGCGAAGGCGGCCGTGGCGCGGGCCGCCACCGCCTTGGCCTTGAGCCGCTCGCCGGGCCGCTCCTCCCAGGGGCGCAGCCGGATGAAGGCCTGGCCGGCGTTCTGCCCGCGCGTGCCGCCGGAGAAGCCGGCGACGGTGAGCACCGTCTCGATGGCGTCCTTCTCCTCGGTGAGGAGGTGGTCGGAGACCTTGGCCAGCACCGCCCGCGTGGCCTCCATGGTGCTGCCCGGCGGCAGCAGCACCTGGGCGTACATGACGCCCTGGTCCTCCTGCGGCAGGAAGCCGGTGGGCATGCGCACGAAGAGGAAGGCCAGCACGGCCACGATGACGCCGTAGCCGAGCATGGCGCGCACGCGCCGGCGCAGGAGGAAGGCCACCGCCCGCTGGTAGAGGCCGTTGCCGCGCTCGTAGGCCCGGTTGAAGCGGCCGAAGAAGCCGCGCTCGGCGAGGTGGTGCCCCTTCGCCACGGGCTTCAGCAGGGTGGCGCAGAGCGCCGGCGTCAGCGTCATGGCGACCAGCACCGAGAGCGCCATGGAGGAGACGAGGGTGATGGAGAACTGGCGGTAGATGACGCCGACCGAGCCGCCGAAGAAGGCCATGGGGACGAACACCGCCGAGAGCACCAGGGCGATGCCGACGAGGGCGCCGGTGATCTGCGACATCGACCTGCGGGTGGCCTCGCGGGGCGGCAGCCCCTCCTCGCTCATGACGCGCTCGACGTTCTCGACCACCACGATGGCGTCGTCGACGAGGAGGCCGATGGCCAGCACCACGCCGAACATGGTGAGGGTGTTGATGCTGAACCCGGCCGCGGCCAGGACGCCGAAGGTGCCGAGCAGCACCACCGGCACAGCGATGGTGGGGATGAGCGTGGCCCGGAAGTTCTGCAGGAAGAGGAACATCACCAGGAAGACGAGGAGGATCGCCTCCACCAGCGTCTTCACCACCTCCTCGATGGAGAGGCGGACGAAGGGCGTGGTGTCGAGCGGGTAGACCACGTCGAGCCCGGGCGGGAAGAACCGGGCGAGCTCGACCATGCGGGCGCGCACGCCGGCCACGGTGTCGAGGGCGTTGGCCCCCGAGGCCAGCCGGATGCCGATGCCGCTGGCCGGCTTGCCGTTGATGAAGGTCTCGATGTCGGAGGACTCGCCGGCCAGCTCGATGCGGGCCACGTCGCGCAGCCGCACCTGGGAGCCGTCGGGGTTGACCCGCAGCAGCACCTCGCCGAACTGGTCCGGCGTCTCGAGCCGCGTCTGCGCCGTGATGGTGGCGGTGAGCCGCTGCCCGGCCACCGCCGGCAGGCCGCCGAGCTGGCCCGCCGAGATCTGGGCGTTCTGCGCCTGGATGGCGTTGGAGACGTCGGCCGGGCTCAGCTGGTACTTGAGCAGCCGGTCCGGGTTGAGCCAGACGCGCATGGCGTAGGCGGAGCCGAAGACGGTCACCTCGCCGACGCCGGGGAGGCGGCTCAGCTGGTCCTGCAGCGTGGAGAAGGCGTAGTCGGAGATGTCGTTGCGGGTCATCGAGCCGTCGCGCGAGACGAGGCCGATGAGGAGCAGGAAGGTGGCGCCGGTCTTGGTGACGCGCACCCCCTGCCGCTGCACCTCCTGCGGCAGGCGGGGCAGGGCGAGCTGCAGCTTGTTCTGCACCTGCACCTGGGCGATGTCGGGATCGGTGCCGGCGTCGAAGGTGAGGGTGACCTGGACGTTGCCGGCCGAGTCGCTGGACGACCCCATGTAGCGCAGGTGGTCGAGCCCGTTCATGCGCTGCTCGATCACCTGCGTGACCGTGTCCTCGAGCGTCTTGGCCGAGGCGCCTGGGTAGGTCGCCGCCACGCTGATGGTCGGCGGCGCGATGGCCGGGTACTGCGCCACCGGCAGGAAGTGGATGGAGAGCGCGCCGGCCATCATCACGATGATCGAGATGACCCACGCGAAGATGGGGCGGTCGATGAAGAACCTGGCCATGTCCGTGTCCTGGTGGAGCGGTGGGGCCGGCGCGTCAGCGCGAGGCGCGCGGGGCGGTGGCGGCGGGGACGGCCTTCACCGGCGCCCCCGGCTGGACCTTCTGCAGCCCCTCGACGATGACGCGATCGCCGGGCTGCAGGCCGGCGGTCACCACCCAGGCGTCGCCCTGGGCGCGGTCGGTCACGATGGAGCGGCGCTCGGCCTTCTGCTCCGCGTTGACGACGAGCGCCATCGGCTGCCCCTTCTGGTCGCGGGTCACCGCCTGCTGCGGCACCAGCAGCGCCTCGGGGCTGACGCCCTCGTCGAGGCGGGCGCGCACGAACATGCCGGGCAGCAGCTCGCCGCGGGGGTTGGGGAAGATGGCGCGCAGCGCGATGGAGCCGGTGCTCGGGTCGACGGTGACGTCGGTGAACTGGAGCGCGCCGGGCAGGCCGTACTCGCGGCCGTCCTCGAGGACGAGCGTCACCTTGGCCTGGTCGCGCCCGGCGCTCGTCAGCTTGCCCTCGGCCTGGGCGCGGCGCAGCCGGAGCGCGTCGGCGCTCGACTGCGTCAGGTCGACGTACATCGGGTCGAGCTGCTGCACGGTGGCGAGCAGCGTGGCCTGCGCCTGCTGCACGTAGGCCCCCTCGGTCACGGCCGAGCGGCCGATGCGCCCCGACACCGGCGAGGTGACGAGCGTGAAGCCGAGGTTGATCTGCGCCGCCTGCACCGCCGCCCTGCCGGCCGCCACGTCGGCCTCGCCCGCCTTGAGCGCGGCCATGGCGTTGTCGAACTCCTGCTGGCTGACCGCCTTGTCGGACACGAGGTCGGTGTAGCGCTCCGCCTGCACGCGCGCCGACGCAGCGGTCGCCTCGGCGCGGGCCAGCTGCGCCTTGGCGCCCTCGAGGACCGCCTGGTACGGGGCCGGGTCGATGCGGAAGAGCGGCTGCCCCTCCTTGACGTCGGTGCCCTCGGCGAAGAGCCGCTTCTGCACGATGCCGTTGACGCGCGCGCGCACCTCGGCGACGCGGAAGGCGGAGGTGCGCCCCGGCAGCTCCTTGGTGAGTGGCACCGCGGCGGAGGCGAGCGTCACCACCCCCACCTCGACGGGGGCGGCGGGCGCCGCGCCCTTCGGGTCGGCCGTGCCGCAGGCTGCGAGCGCCAGCGCGGCGAGGGCCAGCGCCGCGACGGGGACGCGGCCGGGGAGGGCGTTGGAGCCGGCGTGGGTCGATGCGATCATCGTCTCTCCGTGCGCCGGGCGAGGGCGCGCTGCGCGGTAAGAAGTCTGTCCGAGTGGCGAGGGAGCGCGCCGAAATGTAGAGAGCCGGCGCCGCGCGGGCCGCCTCGCTTCGATCGGCGGTTCATTGCCAGGGAAATGATAGCCTAGTCCACGAACCGACCGCGCGCAAGCGCACAGGCTGGACGTGGTAGACGTCGCGCCCTTTTCTCGCCGGCGCATCCCCGCCTGGGGCGCCAGCGCCGTGCAGGCCTTCGATGCAAGACCTCCCGACCACCTACGCCGTCGACTTCGGCACCAGCAACTCGCTCCTCGCCGCCGCCAGCCGCGACCGGCTCTTCCCCCCGGTCCCGCTCGACCCGGAGGCGGACGACCCGACCATCCTGCGGAGCATCCTCTGCTTCCCGGACTCCGGCGGTCTCCACGTCGGCTCCGAGGCGCTGCGCCAGTTCATCGAGCACGGCGGCGAGGCGCGGCTGCTGCGCTCCATCAAGCACCACCTCGGCTCGCGCGCGTTCCGCGGCACCATCATCCGCGGGCGGCTCGTCTCGGCCGAGGAGCTGGTCGGCGCGCTCCTGCGCCAGATGCGCCTCCGCGCCGACGCGCACTTCGGGGCCGAGGTGAGGCGGGTGCTCCTCGGGCGGCCGGTCCACTTCGACGGCGAGGACGACGCCTTCGCCGAGGCGCGGCTGCGGAAGGCGGCCGAGGTGGCCGGCTTCGAGGAGGTCCACTTCCTGCCGGAGCCGGTGGCGGCGGCGCGCGCCTTCGGGGCGGCGGCGGTGCGCGAGGAGGTGGCGCTCATCGGCGACTTCGGCGGCGGCACCTCCGACTTCACGGTGCTGCGCGTCGGCCCGCGCGCGCCCGTCCGCGAGGACGTGCTCGCGGTCGGCGGCGTGGCGGTGGCCGGCGACGCGCTCGACGCCTCGCTGATGCGGGCCCAGGTCGGCCGCCACTTCGGCGCCGAGGTCCGGTACCGGGCCCCATTCGGGAAGAACGTGCTGCGCATGCCGCAGGGGATCGTGCAGCACCTCTGCTCGCCGGCCCACCTCTCCATCCTGCAGCGGCGCGACATCGCCAGCTTCCTCGCCGACGTGCGCCGCTGGTCGCTCGGCCCGGAGGACCGGCGCCGCATGGACCAGCTCACCGCGCTCGTCGAGGAGACGCAGGGCTTCCACCTCTTCGAGGCGATCGAGCGGGCCAAGAAGGCGCTCTCCAGCGCCGAGAAGGCGGTGGTCCGCTTCGAGCACCCGGGCATCGACGTGCGCGAGCCGGTGACGCGGCGCGGCTTCGAGGCGGCGAGCGCGCGGGCGGTCGACGCCATCCTCGGCTGCCTCGACGCCACGGTGGCGTCGGCCGGCGTCCGCCCGGAGGCGATCGGCGTCGTCTGCTGCACCGGCGGCACGGCCCGGGTGCCGCGCCTCGCCGCCGAGATCCGGCGCCGCTTCCCGGCCGCGCGCCTCGAGCAGTTCAAGGGATTCCATTCGGTCGTCGAGGGGTTGGCGCAGGAGGCGCAGGCCGTGGCGCGCGGTGACGCTGGGTGATTGCAGGACGCAACCCATGGGTCCCCGCCGACGAGGCGCCCCGGCGTGGCCGGCGCGCCGCCCCCGAGGTCCGGGACACGTTGGGCCTCGACGCAGCGAAAAGGCGTCGCCGCGTGTAGGTGCGGGTGGTCACGGAGCGTGACCGGGGCTCGGCGAAATCACTGTCGGTGGTGGCACGCGCCGTGCCATCCTCGGCGCCGGTCCGACTCCCCGGAGGTTGCATGCGCACCCGCGTCGCCTTGGTCCTGTCGCTCCTCCTCGCCGCCTGCTCCAAGAAGATGGACGGGCCGGCGCCCACCCTCACCAGCCTCAACCCCGACGTCGTCTGCAACCAGCAGCTGACGACCGGCGTGACCGTCGCAGGCACCGGCCTCTCGCCCACGGTCGAGTCGGCCGCCAAGGACAAGCTGCTCTACCTGCCCAAGGTGACGCTGACGCCGCGCACCGCCCTCGACGGGACGAGCGCCTCGGGCGCCGCCATCGCGGTGCCGGACGATCCCACCAACGCGGCGGCGAGCCACGTCGCCTGGACCTCGCAGCAGGCGCTCCGCTTCGACGTCTATCCCGGCCTGGCGGTGCCGAACGGCATCTACGACCTGACGGTCAAGAACCCGAACGGCCAGCAGGCGGCGCTCACCGGCGCCCTCGCGGCCGTGCCGCCCCCGACGCTCTCCACCGTCGCGCCGGCCGCGGTCTGCCACGACGCCAGCGCGCTGCCGGTGGTCATCACCGGCGCGGACTTCCTCGTCTTCGGCGCCAACACGGCGACCCCGAGCACGCCGACCGTGACCATCGGCGGCCAGAACTACACGAGCGTCGCCTCGCAGTGCGTCGACCTGCCTGGCTTCCCCGGCGTGCAGCGCTGCACCGTCCTCACCGTCACCGTCAACGGCGCGCTCTTCACGGTGGGCCAGACCGTCCAGGTCACCGTTACCAACCCGCCGCCGGCCAACTGCGTCAGCGCCAGCCAGCCGCTCGTCATCACCGCCCCGCCGACGCTCGCCGCGGTGGCGCCGATCACCGTCTGCGCCACGGGCGGCGTGCTCGGCCTGACCGGCACCGGCTTCGAGGCCGGCGCCTCGGTCACCATCGACGGCGCCGCGCCCGGCGGCGGCAACGCCGCGGCCACGACCGTCTCCGTGACGGACCCGACCAACGCCACCGCCACCTTCGCCCCCGCCGCCGCCGACGCCATGGTGCCGAGCGCCACCCCGTACCCGGTCACCATCCACAACCCCGACGGCTGCTCGGCCACCAAGCCGGCGGCGGTCACGGTGAAGCCGGCCCCGGCCCTCTTCTTCGTCGACCCGGCCGTGGTCTACAACGGCATCGTCACGCAGGCGACCATCTACGGCAGCGGCATCGCGCTGCCGATCCAGTCGGTGGCGATCACCATCCCGGGCGGCACGCCGATCGACTTCCTGGCCTGCGGCGCCAACGCGCCCCCCTGCTTCACCACCGATCCGGCCCACCCGAACCGGATCCAGATCCAGATCCCGCTCAACACGGTGCCGGGCACCTACGACGTCGACGTGATGGACTCGACCTCCGGCTGCCCGAACGCCCACCTGGCGGCCGGCCTCAAGGTGACCAACCTGACGACGCTCGCGCTGGCGACGCCGGCCATCGATCCGGGCTTCGGCTGGACCGGCGGCACCACCGCCGTCACGGTCGCCTCCACCTTCGGCTCGACGCTCCTTCCGGGCGCCCGCGTCTACCTCAACCCGTCCACCGCCACCGCCACCACCGTGGCCACCGCGCTCGGCGCGGTCGCCAAGATCGACGATCTGCACCTCTCGGCGCTCGTCCCCTCAGGCCTGCCGATCGGCACCTACGACGTCATCGTCGTCAACCCCGATGGCTCGGTCGGCGTGAAGACGGGCGCCTTCCAGGTGACGGCGCAGCCGCCGCCCACGGTCGTCACCGTGTCGCCGGGTCAGCTCCCCACCAACGCGGCGCAGCCGGCCACCATCGTGGGCACCAACTTCCGCACCCCGGCGGTCTCCTTCGCCTGCTTCGACGGCGCGGGCGCCTCGATCGCCGGCGCGCCGAGCTTCACCGCGAGCGGCGCGCCCATCTGCGACGCCGCCCAGCGCTGCACGCTCTCCGGCACGCTCAGCTTCGCGACCGCAGCCGCCTGCGTCGTCCGCGTCACCAACGGTGACGACGGCACCTTCGGCGAGTTCTCGGCGGTGGCCTTCACCGCCCCCGCCGGCAACCTGGCGGCCGCCATCACCCAGGGCGGCACGCCGCCGGCCACCTTCCGGCTCTCGGCCGGCGGTCGCGCCGCGCCGGTGGTGCTCGGCGGCGACGCCACCTCGGCGGCCCGCTTCCTCCACGTGGTCGGCGGCCAGGACGCGACCGGGGCCGCGCTTGGCACGGTCGAGACCTCGGCCCTCGCCTCGAACGGCCAGCCGACCGGCTTCGCGGTGCAGCGCTCGCAGCTCGTGACGCCGCGCACCTACGCGGCCGGCGCCCTCGCCACCATCGGCGGCTCCCGCCGCTACCTCTACGTGGCGGGCGGCTCCCAGACCGTCGCCGGCACGACGACGCGCCTCGACTCCGTGGAGCGGGCCGCCGTGCTCGAGCCGAACGAGCGGGGCAACGTGGTCGACCTGCAGCTGGAGGTGGACAAGACGGCGGGCGTCGGCCCCGGCCTCTGGTACTACCGCGTGGCCGCGGTCCTCGGCCCCACCGACCCGGTCAACCCGGGCGGCGAGAACCTCCCCTCCGATCCGTTCCCGGTCCAGCTCCCGGACCTCGGCGCCACCAAGGTGGACGTCACGGTCGCCTGGGCGTCGGTGCCCAACGCCGTGAAGTACCGGGTCTACCGGAGCGCCACCCGCGCCGACGTGGCGGGCGGCCCGATCGCCGGCGACGAGGTGGTCGTGGCCGAGGTGACCGCGCCGGCCACCACCTGCCAGGACACCGGCGCCGCGCAGCTCGCCGGCGTCACCGACCACCCGCTGCCGGTCGGCTCGCTCGGCGCCTGGTCGCAGGTGGCCACCCTCTCCGTGCCGCGCGAGGGGCCGGGCGTCGCCTTCCTGGCCGACCCAGCCGTCGCCAACAAGGGCTACCTCTACGTCCTCGGCGGCCGCTCCGACGCCACCACCGCGCTCGCCAGCTACGAGCTCCTGCCCATCACCTTCGACCCGGCCACCGGCGTCCAGACCGTGGGGGCCCTGACGGCCGGCGCCAACCCGATGACCGGCGCGCGCTGGCGCTTCGGCGCGGTGGCGGCCACGAGCGACCTCTCCACCCGCATCAGCCCGGCGACGCCGTTCGTCTACGCGCTGGCCGGCGAGAACGGCACGGGCGGCGTGGTGAACGACGTGGTCGCGGCCACGGTCGGGGCGAACGGCCAGCTCCAGGGCCCCACCACCACCTGGTACGACGTCGGCCCCACCTCGCAGCTCTCCCCCGGGAGCGCCGCGATCATGGCCGGCTTCCGCGTCTTCGGCTTCGGCGGCGTGAAGGCGGGAGCGCCGACGAACGGCATTCCGAGCGCCATCGTCTGCGCCCCGGGCCAGAGCGGCTGCGCCACCAACCCGAACCCACCGTTCGTCGTCAACTGGAACGCCGGCCAGACCCTCTCCGTCGCCCGCGGCGACGTGGGCGGCACGCTCTCCGGCGCCTTCATCTACATGGTGGGCGGCAGCAGCACCGGGTCGCCCGCCCTCGACACCGTCGAGTACTTCGTCTGGTAACCGGAGCCACGCCATGAACGCTGCCATCGCTCTCGCGCTGCTCCTCGGCACC
>DASTGK010000002.1:0-5867 GCA_035719085.1 Anaeromyxobacteraceae bacterium | reverse complement strand
GCCAGGGCGGGCAGCGCGGCGAGGAGGGCGGCGAGGCGGCGGGCGGTCACGGCGCCTCCCGCGCCGCCGCCAGCAAGGCGTCGTTCTCCTCGCGCGTGCCGACCGAGATGCGCAGGCAGCCCTCGAGCCCCGGGTTGTGGTCCTGGCGCCGCACCAGCAGGCCGCGCGAGAGCAGGTGCTCCCAGGCCGCCTTGGCGTCGGGGGTGCGCACGAGGAGGTAGTTGGCCGCGCTCGGGAAGACCGTCCAGCGCGGCTGCGCCGCCGGCAGCGCCGCCAGGAGCCGGGCGCGCTCCGCGCGGATCCGCTCCACCATCGGCGCCGTGTAGCCCGGCGACTCGAGCGCGGTGAGGATGATGGCGCTCGTGTGGATCGGGATGCAGAACGGCGGCACGAGCGCCCGCACCACCGCGGCCACCCGCGGCGAGGCGAGCAGGTAGCCGGTGCGGATGCCGCCCATGCTCCAGATCTTGGAGAAGGTGCGGAGCACGGCGACGTGGTCGTTCTGGCGCGCCAGCGGCCGCGCGTCGGTGCCGGCGAAGGCGTAGTAGGCCTCGTCGACGACGAGCAGCCAGCCCTTCTCCCGCGCCTTGTCCGCCAGCTTCACCACGTCACCCTGGGCGAAGAGGGTGCCGGTCGGCGCGTGCGGGTTGGGCAGGAAGAGGACGCCCGGCGGGCCGTCGAGCGCGGCCAGCAGCCCCTCGAGCGGCAGCGCGAAGCCCGGCCCGAGCGGCACGGCGCTGTAGGGCGTGCCGGCGGCCAGCGCCGAGCCCTTGTAGTAGGGGAAGGCCGGCGAGGTGTCGAGCACCGCGCTCGCCGCCTGCGACAGCGCCATCACCAGCATGTTGGAGCCGGGCGCCAGCACCACGCCCGCCTCGGGCCAGCCCTCGTGGCGCGCCACCGCCGCGCGCACGTCCTCGGCGTGCAGCTCCGGGTAGCGGTTCCAGTGGATGGCCGCGAGCCGCTCGAGCGCGCGCCGCTTCAGCTCCGGCGGCAGGTCCTCGGGGCTCTCGTTCTGGTCGAGCTTGGTGGGGGCCTCGACCTTCTTGTACGGGTAGTCGGCGACGTCGGCGAGGTGCGGCTTGAAGGCGTTCACGGCGCGGAGGGTAGCAGGGGCGCGCGCGTCGGGCCAACCCGCCCGCCCGTCGGGATCTCCCGACGGCCGCCGCGCCAACCCCTTGAAAACAGGTGAGGCCCAGGCTGGCAAGGCGGCTGCACTTGGCAGCCCCCGGGTGGCCGACGATGCGGCCCCGACCACGAACCCCAACGAGGAGAACGCCATGACGACCACGACCCACAAGCCCCAGAACAAGATCTTCGCCCTCGTCGGCGCCGGCATCGGCCTCGCCGCCTTCCTGGCCCTCGCCCTCCTCCCCGCGCTGCTCTACGGCGGCTACGCCGGCCTGCTCCTCGCCGGCGGCATCGTCGGCACGCCGGTGCAGCCGACCTTCGTCGTCCGCGCCCTCATCGTCTTCGGCATGGTGCTCGGCGTGACCGGCGTCGCCTCGCTCTTCGCGGTGCTCGGCGCCATGGCCGGCGCGGCGGTGGGCGCCCTCACCGGCACCGTCGCCCCGGCCAAGAACGCCGCGGCCGCCAGCGACGCGTAGCGAACGGCGACGTCCCGTCGTCCACCCGGACCCCGGTGCCTCGCGGCGCCGGGGTCTTCGTGTGAATATGGCTTCATGAACCCGACCGACCGCTTCCTCGCCGCCCGCGACTTCCTCCAGCGCCACCGGGAGGACTACGAGGCGGCGCGGGCCGGGTTCCGCTGGCCGGCGCTGGAGCGGTTCAACTGGGCGCTCGACTGGTTCGACGTCTACGCCGAGGGGAACGGGCGCACCGCGCTCCACGTCATCCGCCACGGCGCCGAGCGGAAGGTCTCCTACGCCGAGCTCAAGGAGCGGAGCTGCCGCGTCGCCAACCACCTGCGCGCCCTCGGCGCGCGGCGCGGCGACCGGCTCCTCGCCGTGCTCGGCAACGCGCCGGTGGTGCAGGAGCTGATGCTCGCCTGCCTGCGGCTCGGCCTCGTCTTCGTGCCGGCCTCCACCGCCCTCACGCCGGCGCTGGTGCGCGAGCGGATCGAGAAGGGCGGCGTCCGGCTGGTGGTGGCCGACGCGGCGGCGGCCGAGGCGCTCGGCGCCGTGCCGGGCGTGGCGGTCTCGCTCGCGGTGGGCGACGCCGTCCAGGGCTGGCTCCCCTTCGACCGGGCCTACGCCGCGCCCGCCGCGTTCACCGCCGACGCCGAGACGCCGGCCAGCGACCCGGCGCTCCTCTACTTCACCTCCGGCACCTCGGCGTCGCCCAAGCTCGTGGAGCACACTCACGCGAGCTACCCGGTCGGCCACCTCTCGACGCTCTACTGGCTCGGCCTGCGCGAGGGGGACCTCCACCTCAACGTCAGCTCGCCGGGCTGGGGCAAGCACGCCTGGAGCAGCGTCTTCGCGCCGCTCACCGCCGGCGCCGCGGTGGTGCTGGAGGACGTGGCGCGCTTCCAGCCGGCCCACCTGCTCGACCTCCTGGAGCGGCTCCCCGTCACCTCGCTCTGCGCCCCGGCCACCGCCTGGCGCATGGTGACCATGGCCGGGCTGGCGGGCCGGCGCGTCCACCTGCGCGAGGCGCTCTCGGCCGGCGAGCCGGTCGGCGCCGACCTCATCGCGGCGGTGCGGGGCGCCTGGGGGCTCACCATCCGCGAGGGGTACGGCCAGACCGAGACCACCGCGCAGATCGGCTACACGCCGGGCCAGCCGGTGAAGCCGGGCGCCATGGGGCGGCCGCTGCCCGGCTTCGACGTGAGGCTCCTCGACGCGGACGGCGCCGAGGCCGAGGAGGGGGAGATCACGCTCGGGCTCGACCCGGTCCCCACCGGCCTCATGGCCGGCTACGCGGGCGACGCGGCGCTGACGGCCCGGGCCATGCGCGGCGGCCGCTACCACACCGGCGACACCGCCCGGCGCGACGCCGACGGCCACCTGCACTACGTCGGCCGCGCCGACGACCTCTTCAAGAGCTCCGACTACCGGATCAGCCCGTTCGAGATCGAGGCGGTGATGCTCGGCCACGGGGCCATCGCCGAGGTGGCGGTCATCCCGTCGCCCGACCCGGTGCGCGGCCTCGTGCCCAAGGCCTTCGTCCACCTGCGCCCGTCGGAGGTGCCGTCGCCGGAGCTGGCGCGCGACATCCTCAAGTGGGCGCGCTCCAGGCTGCCGCGCTTCCAGCGCGTGCGGCGCATCCAGTTCGGCGAGCTGCCGAAGACCATCTCCGGCAAGATCCGGCGCGGCGAGCTGCGCAACGCCGAGCAGGCGCGGCCGGGCGAGCACCGCGGCGCCGGCGAGTACTGGCTCGAGGACCTCGCCGAGCACCGGACCGGGCGCGGCGGCGAGCAGCCGTAGCGCCTCCGCGGCTCACACCACCCCGAGGCAGGCCTCCACCGTCGCCTGGAGCGACTGCACGGCGGTGTCGAGCGTCTGCCGCCGCGCCACCGCGGTGGGGGCGAGGTCGGGCGCCACCTCCATCACGTCGCCGCCGGCGAGGCCGATCTCGGCGCCGAGCCGCCGCACCAGGGCGAGCACCGTCTCGAGGTCGAGGCCGTCCGGCTCGGGCGTGCCGGTGCCGGCGGCGAAGGCCGGGTCGAGCCCGTCGACGTCGTTCGAGAAGTAGACCTGGCGCACCCCGGCCTGGCGGCACAGGGCCACCACCCTCTCCACCGCCGCGGCCGGATCGCGCCGCACCTCCTCGGCCCAGAGCTGGCGGACGCCGAGCGACTCCTCCCAGTGGGCCTTGGTGCGGCGCGTGGCCCGGATGCCCACCTGCACCAGCCGCCCGCCGCGCCCGATGAGCTCGTTGGCGTGGAAGGACCAGGTGCCGAAGCAGAGGCGGATGCCGAGCCGCTCCGGCATGAGGTCGGTGTGGGCGTCGATCTGCACGATGCCGAGGTCGCGCCGGTGGGCCGCGAGCGCCGCCACCGCCGGCCAGGCGCAGGAGTGGTCGCCGCCGAGCGCCAGCACCTTCACGCCCGGGTTCACGGCCAGCACCTCGCGGAAGGCCGCCTCGGCGATCGAGAGGGGCGAGACGGGCCGCCGCCCGGCGTCCGGGCCGGGGAGGCCTGGGTAGAGGGCGCGGCGGCAGGCCTCGAGCTGCGCCGGGGCGAGCAGCTCGTCGTGCAGCAGCTGCGGCACGGTGAAGACGTCGCCCAGGTCGACGAGGCCGGCGTCGCGCGCCCGGCCGAGCCAGCCCGGATCGCGCTCCAGGAGGCGCGCCCGGATGGCGGCCGGCGCCAGGTTGGAGCCGCGGCGGAAGCCGGCCCCGACGTCGCTCGGGATGCCGAGCAGCACCGCCCTGGCCGTGGCGGCGCGGGCCAGCTCGGCGTGCCAGCGCGCCTGCACCCCGGCGTCGTCGTCGGCCCCGGCGAGGCGGCGCACCAGCGCCTCCTGCTCCGCCTTGCCGGTGGAGACGAGGTGCACGCCGCCGCCGGGCGGCCGGAGCATCGGGGCGAGCGCGTCGACGAGGGTCACGCCGCCAGCCTAGCGCGCCGCCCGCCGCGCCGCTCGGCCCGGGTGGCCTCGCTACCCCTTCCAGCCGCGCACCAGCTCCACGAGCGTGCGGACGGCGAAGCCGGTGGCGCCGCGCGTCACGTAGCCGCGCTCCTTGGCGGCGTGCGACGGGCCGGCGATGTCGACGTGCGCCCAGGGCGTCTCGCCCACGAACTTCTGCAGGAAGAGGCCGGCCGTCATGGCGCCGCCCCAGCGCTCGCCGGCGTTCTTGAGATCGGCCCGGTCGCTCTTCAGGTTGTCGGCGAGCGAGGCGGTGAGCGGCAGCCGCCAGGCCTCCTCGCCGGCGCGCCGGGCGGCGTCGAGCACCGCCTCCACCACCGGGCCGTCCGGCCCCATGACGCCGGCCGTGGTCATGCCGAGCGCCACCATGCAGGCGCCGGTGAGCGTCGCCACGTCGACGAGCGCCGAGGGCCTCCAGGTCTTGGCGGCCCAGGCGAGCACGTCGCCGAGCACCAGCCGCCCCTCGGCGTCGGTGTTGGTGATCTCGACCGTCTGGCCGTCGAAGGCGGTGAGCACGTCGGACGGCTTGTAGGCCCGCCCGCCCGGCATGTTCTCGCAGGCGCCGAAGACGGCGTGCACCGGGAAGGCGGGCCGCAGCCGCGACGCCACCACCTTCATGGCCCCCACCACCGCCGCCGCGCCGGCCATGTCGGTGTTCATGGTGGTCATCGAGTCGGAGGGCTTGAGCGAGAGGCCGCCCGAGTCGAAGGTGATGGCCTTGCCGACGAGGACGAGCGGCCGGCGCTTCGCGGCCGGTCCCTTCGGCGTCCAGCTCAGGCTGACGAGCCGGGGCGGCTCGGCCGAGCCGCGGGCGACGCCGAGGAACATCCCCATGCGCAGGGCCTCGATCTGGCGCGGGCCGCGCACGGCCACCTCGAGGCCGCTCCCGGCGGCGGCGCGCGACGCGGCCGTGGCCAGGGCGGCGGGCGTGCACTCGGCCGGCCCGAGGTTGACGAGGTCGCGGACCCAGCGCACCGCGGCGGCGGTGGCCTCGGCGAGGGCCACCTCGTCCTTCACCTCGGCGCGGCGCGCCTGCGCCGCTGGGACCGCCACGGTGAGCGCCGCGAAGCCGGCCGCGCCGTCCTTCTTCCCGCGCCGGTAGGCCTCGAAGCGGTAGGCGCCGAGCAGCGCCCCCTCCACCGCCGCCCGCGCCGCCGCCGGCACCTCGTCGCCGGCCACCTCCGGCAGCGCCGCCACGAGGAGGCCGCCGCGGGCGGCGCGCGCCGCCTTGCCGAGCGCGTGGCGCAGCGGCTCGAACCCCTCGGTCGCGAGCCGGCCGAGCCGCGCCCTCGGGCCGAGGCCCAGCAGGAGCACGCGGGC
>DASTGK010000001.1:0-9412 GCA_035719085.1 Anaeromyxobacteraceae bacterium | reverse complement strand
GCATGGGGGGTCCTTCCTGGGTCGCGCTCGGACGAGGGCAGGTTGTAGCCCTTGCGAGCCGCCCTGTCACCGCGAAGGTTCGCCGCGGGGGCGCCCCTGGTATCGTGGCGGCCCATGGATCCCCAGGCCCTGCGCGCCTGCCCGCTCTTCCAGACCCTCTCCTCGGCGCAGCTCGCCAAGATCGCCGCCATCGCCGCCACCCGCGAGCTGGCCGGCGGCCAGGTGGTCTTCCGTGAGGGGGAGGCCGGGGAGGAGATGTACGTGGTGGCGTCGGGCCGGGTGCGCATCTCCAAGATGGTGAAGGGGGTGGGGGAGGAGGCGCTCGCCATCCTCGACGCCGGGGCCTACTTCGGCGAGATGGCCATGATCGACGACGCGCCCCGCTCGGCCGACGCCCTGGCCCACACCCCCTGCGCCGTGGCCGTCATCCGGCGCGAGGACCTCGACCAGCTCATGTTCACCGACAAGGAGCTGGCCTACGCGCTGCTCTGGACCTTCGTGCGGACGCTGACGGTGCGGCTCCGCGAGATGAACGACAAGATCCAGGGCTTCTTCGCCATGACCGGGCCGTTCAAGTAGCCCGACGCGCCGCGCCACCGGCCCGGCCCGGCTGCGGCTGGCGCGCCGGCCCCATCCGGATCAGACTCCCCCCGTGCCCGTCTCGGCCTTCGACCTCTTCAAGATCGGCATCGGCCCCTCCTCGTCCCACACGGTGGGGCCGATGGTGGCGGCCCGGCGCTTCGCCCTCGGCCTCGCCGCCGACGGCCTCCTCGACGCCACCTGCGCCGTGCGCGCCGAGCTCTACGGCTCGCTCGGCGCCACCGGCCGCGGCCACGGCTCGGACAAGGCGGTCATCCTCGGCCTGCTCGGCGAGACGCCGGAGGACGTGGACGTCGACCTGGCGCCGACGCTCGTGGCCAGGGTGCGCGCCGCCGGGACGCTCGCGCTCCTCGGCCGGCGCGAGATCCCCTTCCGCGAGGCCGACCACCTGCTGCTCCTGCGCAAGGCGCTCCCCTTCCACCCGAACGGCCTGCGCTTCACCGCGCTCGGGGCCGCCGGCGAGGTCCTCCGCGCGCGCGTCTCCTACTCGGTCGGCGGCGGGTTCGTGGTGGACGAGGCGGCGGCCGCCGGGGCCGACCCCGTGGTGCCGGACGCCACGGTCCTGCCGCTCCCCTTCCACAGCGGCGCCGAGCTGCTCGCCCGCTGCGAGGCGAACGGCCTCTCGGTGGCCGGCGTCATGCTCCGCAACGAGCAGGCCTGGCGCACCGAGGCGGAGGTGCGCGAGGGGCTGCTGCGGCGCTGGGCGGTGATGCAGGCCTGCGTCGTCCGCGGCTGCCGCACCGAGGGGACGCTCCCGGGCGGCCTCTCGGTCCGCCGCCGCGCCGCCCTCATGGCCCGCGGCCTCGCCTGCGTGCCGCCGGGCGCCGACCCGCTCGCCGCCATGGACCGGGTCAACCTCTGGGCGCTCGCCGTCAACGAGGAGAACGCCGCCGGCGGGCGCGTCGTCACCGCCCCGACCAACGGCGCGGCCGGCATCATCCCGGCGGTGCTGCACCACTGGCGGCTCGACGTGCCGGGCGCCACCGACGAGGGCGTGGTCCGCTTCCTCCTCACCGCCGCCGCCATCGGCCTGCTCTACAAGGAGAACGCCTCGATCAGCGGCGCCGAGGTCGGCTGCCAGGGCGAGGTGGGCGTGGCCTGCTCCATGGCCGCCGCGGGGCTGGCCGACGTGCTCGGTGGCACGCCGGCCCAGGTGGAGAACGCCGCCGAGATCGGCATGGAGCACCACCTCGGCCTCACCTGCGATCCGGTGGGCGGCCTGGTGCAGATCCCCTGCATCGAGCGGAACGCCATGGCGGCGGTGGCCGCCATCACCGCGGCGCGCATGGCCCTGCGCGGCGACGGGCGCCACTTCGTCTCGCTCGACCGGGTCATCAAGACCATGCGCGAGACCGGCGCCGACATGAAGACCAAGTACAAGGAGACGGCGCGCGGCGGCCTGGCGCTCAACGTCGTCGAGGCGATCGGCGTCAACCTGCCGGAGTGCTGACGCCGGGCGGGGCGGCCGGCGGGAATGCGGCGGCGCCCCGTCGATTGACCTGCTGGTCGAGTCACGGCAATCTGCCGCCGATCCCAACTTTCCCCTGGAGTCCCATGCGCATCCGCAACGCTTTCCTCGGCGCGCTCACGCTCGCCGTCGCCGCCTGCCAGTCCCCCCGGCCCACCCAGGCCGCCACCGACGCCGGCACCGGCAAGAACGCCCCGGTGGCCAAGGTGGCCGGCGTGGTCATCACGGCCGAGGAGCTCGACAAGAGCCTGCGCAACGAGCTCAACGAGGTGGAGCAGCGCACCTACGACCTGCGCAAGCAGGGGCTCGACCAGCTCATCAACCAGCGGCTGGTCGAGGGCAAGGCCAAGGCGGCCGGCCTGGCGGTCGACGAGTTCCTCAAGAAGGAGCTCTCCACCAAGGTGGCCGATCCGAGCGACGAGGAGGCCCGCGCCCTCTACGAGCGCGCCAAGGCGGCCGGCCAGGTGAACGACCCGTTCGACAAGGTGAAGCCGCAGGTCGTCGGCTTCCTCAAGCAGCAGAAGCTGCAGGTGGTGCTGGCCCAGTACGTCGAGCAGCTGCGCGCCGAGGCCAAGGTGGAGGTGCTGCTGCCCCCGTACCTGCCGCCCAAGGTCGAGGTGGCGGCCACCGGCCCGACCAAGGGGCCGGACGCGGCGCCGGTCACCATCGTCGAGTTCTCCGACTACCAGTGCCCGTACTGCGCCCGCGCCGAGGGGACCGTGAAGGACCTGCTCGAGCTCGAGAAGTACAAGGGCAAGATCAAGCTCGTCTACCGCGACTACCCGCTCCCCTCGCACAACCTCGCCCCCAAGGCGGCCGAGGCCGCCCACTGCGCCGGCGACCAGGGCACCGAGAAGTACTGGGCCATGCACGGCAAGCTCTTCGCCGCCGCGCCCAAGCTCGAGGTGACCGACCTCAAGGCCTACGCCCGCGAGCTCGGCCTCGACGGCGGCCGCTTCGACAAGTGCCTCGACTCGGGCGAGAAGGCCAAGACGGTGCAGGAGCACGCCAAGGCCGGCGAGGAGGCGGGCGTGCGCGGCACCCCGGCCTTCTTCATCAACGGCCGGCTCCTCTCGGGCGCGCAGAAGCTCGAGGCCTTCACCGCCATCGTCGACGCCGAGCTGGCGGCCAAGAAGTAGGCGGGGTGGCCGGGCGCCGGTCCCTCCGTTAGAAGGGACCGGCTGGAGAGCCTCTCGATGGGCCAATACGGACAGGGCGCGGCCTCGGGCCTCGGGGCGCGCCGCCCGACGCGGCAGGTGAAGGTGGGCCCGGTCGCCATCGGCGGCGGGGCCCCCATCTCCGTCCAGTCGATGACCACCACCGACACCGCCGACGCGGCGGCCACGCTGGCCCAGATCCGGGCGCTGGCCGAGGCGGGGGCGGACGTGGTGCGGCTGGCGGTGCCGGGCGAGGAGGCGGCCGCGGCGCTGGCGGCCATCGTGCGCGCCACGCCGGTGCCGCTCGTCGCCGACATCCACTTCGACTACCGGCTGGCGCTCCGGGCGCTCGACGCCGGCATCCACGCCATCCGGCTCAACCCGGGCAACATCGGCTCGCGCGAGCGGGTGCGCGAGGTGGTGAAGGCGGCCCGCGAGCGGCTCGTCCCCATCCGCATCGGCGTCAACGCCGGCTCGCTCGAGAAGGACATCGTCGAGAGGCACGGCTGGCCCACCGCCGAGGGCATGGTGGAGAGCGCCGAGCGACACATCCGCTTCCTCGAGGACGAGGGCTACCGGGAGATCAAGGTCTCCTTGAAGGCGCACGACGTCGCCATGACGGTCGCGGCCAACCGGCTCTTCGCGGCCCGCTTCGACTACCCGCTCCACCTCGGCGTCACCGAGGCGGGCACGCTCCTCGCCGGCACGGTGAAGAGCGCCGCCGGGCTCGGCATCCTGCTGGCCGACGGCATCGGCGACACCATCCGCGTCTCGCTCACCGCCGATCCGGTCGAGGAGGTGCGGGTGGCGCGGCTGCTGCTCACCTCGCTCGGCCTCAAGTTCGGCGGCGCCTCGCTCACCTCCTGCCCCACCTGCGGCCGCTGCTCGGTCGCCATGATCCCCATCGCCGAGCGGGTGGAGAAGCGGCTCGCCACCGTGAAGGGCGAGGTCTCGGTGGCGGTGATGGGCTGCGAGGTGAACGGCCCGGGCGAGGCGGCGGCGGCCGACGTGGGCGTCGCCTACGGCCACGGCGGCGTCGGCCTGCTCTTCAAGGCCGGCAAGATCGTGAAGCGCATGAAGGCCGAGGAGCTCGAGGAGGCGCTCGTGAAGGAGGCCCTCGAGATCGCGGCCGGCCGGACGCCGCGGGAGTCGTAGCGGGTTTCACGCTCAGAAGTTCACCACCAGCGCCCGCTCCTCGGCCGTCAGGTAGGCCTGGTAGCGCGGGTCGGTGGCCCAGCCGGCCACGATGGCGGCCGCCACGGCGTCGACGCCCGACGGTCGCGTCGAGAGGGGCGTCCCCGCGGTCGCGCCGGTGGCGGTCGTCCCGAGCACGATGAAGTGGACCACCGCCGCCTTCTGGCCCGGTCCGAGCGAGAGCTGCTGCAGGGTGAAGGCGTCGTCGGCGCCCAGCCCGGCCGCGGTGGCCGAGCGGACGTGGGCCGTCGCCCCGCCGTGCACCACCGCCACGTCGCCCACGACGCCGCGCCGGTCCCAGCCGCTGAAGGCGCGCCCGGCGGCGCCCGGCACGTCGGTGAAGAGGACGGCGTTGCCGGCCGCGCCGAGGGCGAAGCGGTAGACGGCGTCGGTCGTGAGCGTGCCGGCCGCCGCGGTGTTCTCGAAGACGTCCACCACCCGGCCCCAGGCGAGGTCGGGCTCGGTGTAGAAGCTGCGCGTCACGCGCAGCGCCCCGGGCGCCCCCGGCGGCGTGAGCTCGCGGGGCGCGCCGCGGACCTCGGCCGGCGCGAGCGGCGCGTCGGTCACCCAGGCCACGAGCCCGGCGGGAGGGTCGAAGCCGCCGTTCACCACCAGCTGGGCGGCGCCCGCCGTCAGCGAGACGTCGTCGAGGAGCGCGAACGAGTTGGGGGAGCCGAGGAGCTCGAAGGAGAGCATCACCGGCCCGCGCGGCAGGTCGGGGAGCGTGATCGAGGCGGTGCCGGAGGTGGTGCCGACGCCGAGCGGCGTGGAGCTCCAGACCGGCGCGCCGGTCCCGTCGAGGATCCGGGCCACGAAGGAGGGGGCGGGCGCCCCGGCGAGGTCGCTCCCCGCCACCAGCACCTGCTGCCGCCAGCCGAGCGTGAACGCGACGCCGGCCGGCACCGCGGTGAGGTCGATGGCCTGGCGCAGCGTGGTGCCGGACACCGGCCCGGCGCCGTCCTGCGCCAGCGTGCCGGACATCGCGGCGCACGGCGGCGTGGCGCAGACCACCGCGCCGAAGCCGCTGGTGGTGACGACGGGCGGCGCCTCGGCCGGGAAGACGTACGGCGTGGTGAACGAGAGGTCGGCCCACGCCTGCGCCAGCGCCGGCTGGGTCGAGAGGTCGCGGTCGAGCCCGGCGTCGAGCGGGAGCGAGTCGGCGGTGGGCGTCCCCGTGGGCGTGCCGACCCAGAGCGCCGCCGCCACCGAGAGCTGGCCGCCCCAGTCGTCGATGGAGAGGTCGCGCAGCACCTGCCAGACGTTGGAGTAGCCCGGGAAGGGCGGCACCAGCCCGCCCGAGAGCGGCAGCGCCTGCGGGAACCGGCCCAGGCCGCGCACCGTGGTGCTGGAGGGCGCCGGGACGAGCAGGTACTGGAAGCCCGCGGCGCGCGTCGCGCTCTTGCCGTCCGGGTTGGTGACGGTGACGTCGGCGGCGCCGGCCGCGTGGGCCGGCGTGGTGACGGCGATCGAGGTGGCGGTGACCGCGCCCACGGTGGCGGCCGCCCCGCCGAAGGTGACGGTGACGCCCGGCGCGAAGCCGGTGCCGGTGAGCGTGATGGCCGTGCCGCCGGCCGGGTCGCCGAAGCCCGGCTTGATGCCGGTGAGCTGGGGCGGCGGCGTGGAGAAGCCGCTCGTGCTGCCGCCGCCGCAGGCGGCGAGGAGGGCGAGGCCCGAGAGCCAGGCGAAGGTGATCGAGCGCACGTGAGGCCTCCCTCGGCGCACCCGGACGGTGCGCGGCGTCGAGCCCTCAAGCTAGCCATCGCCGCGCGCGGCGACAGGGGGAGCGCCGGGTCCCCTGACGGCGGTTCCCGCGGCGGGTCGCTACGGCGGCTGGGTCGCCCGCCCGGCGCCGAGCGCCGCCAGGAAGATCGCCAGGTCCCGCCGGTCTTCCTCGGTGCCGGGGAAGGCGGGCATGTTGGCCCGCGGCACCTCGTGGAGCCGCCCGATGGTCTCGTAGGCGCGCTCCGGCGACCAGCCCGCCACCCGCCGCGGCAGCGGCACGTCGCGGTGGCAGGAGCTGCAGCGGTAGGCGAAGACCGCGCGGCCCGCCGCCACGGCCTCGGGCGAGCCGACCAGCGGCCGGGGTGGCGGGTCGAAGATCCCCGCGTCGAGCGCCCAGCCGAGGGTCAGCGCGAGCGCTGCGACGCCGAGCGCGGCGAACCAGATCCGGGGGTGCACGCCCTCTTCCTAGCCGGGGGCCGGCCTGGAGGAAAGGGATACTGCGGCGCGAGCGGACGGCACCGGCGGCCGGACCGTCTCCGGACGCAGCCCGGTCGGGCTCTGAGGTATAACCCCCGGACCATGAACGTCGTCCGCACCTCCAAGGCCTTCATCCCCACGCTCAAGGAGGCCCCCACCGACGCCCAGGTGGCGTCGCACCGCCTCCTCATCCGCGCCGGCTTCGTCCGCCAGCTCGGCGCCGGCATCTACGACTACCTCCCGCTCGCCAAGCGGTCGCTCGCCAAGATCGAGGCCATCGTCCGCGAGGAGATGAACGCCATCGGCGGCCAGGAGTTCTTCCTGCCGGCCCTCCACCCGGCCGAGATCTGGAAGGAGTCGGGGCGCTGGGACGTGATGGGCGACAACATGTTCCGGCTCAAGGACCGGAAGGGCGGCGACTACTGCCTCGGCATGACGCACGAGGAGATCTTCACCGCCGTCGCCCGCGACGAGCTGCGCTCCTACCGGCAGCTGCCGCAGGTCTGGTACCAGATCCAGACCAAGTTCCGCGACGAGCCGCGCCCGAAGTCGGGCCTGCTGCGCGTCCGCCAGTTCACCATGAAGGACGCCTACTCCTTCGACGTGGACGCGGCCGGCCTCGACAGGTCGTACGAGGACCAGCGCCAGGCCTACGAGAAGATCTTCACCCGCTGCGGCCTCGACTTCGTGGCGGTGCAGGCCCACTCCGGCGCCATGGGCGGCTCCGCCTCGCAGGAGTTCATGGTCCGCACCGAGGCGGGCGAGGACCTGGTGGCCGCCTGCCCCACGTGCCGCTACGCCGCCAACACCGAGACGGCCACCTCGCGGCTCGAGCCCTCCGAGGACCAGCCCTGGACCGGCGAGCCGGAGAAGTTCGCCACCCCGGGCGTCGTCACCATCGAGGCCTTGCAGCGCCAGCCCTACGGCGTCGGCGCGCGCCGCCAGCTCAAGACGCTGGTCTACGTGGCCGACGGCAAGCCGGTCGTGGCGGTGGTGCGCGGCGACCAGGACCTCAACGAGGCCAAGCTGCAGACCGCCACCGGCGCCGCCGACGTCCGCCCGGCCCACCCCGAGGAGATCCCGGCGCTCATGGGCGCCCACGCCGGCTCGCTCGGCGCGGTCCGCTTCACCAAGGCGCCGGTCTTCGTCGATCCGTCCGTCGCCGGCCGCACCAACATGGTGACCGGCGCCAACGAGGACGGCTTCCACCTGCGCGGCGTCGACGTGAAGCGCGACCTGCTCGGCCACGGCAAGGTGGCCGAGCTGCGCACCGTCAAGGCGGGCGAGGGCTGCCCGCGCTGCGACGGCACGCTCGACGTCTTCAAGGCGCTCGAGGTGGGGCACATCTTCAAGCTCGGCACCAAGTACTCGGTCTCGATGAAGGCGAGCGTGCTCGACGCCGCCGGCGCCCAGGTGCCCATCGTCATGGGCAGCTACGGCATCGGCGTGGAGCGCATCCTGGCCGCCGCCATCGAGCTGCACCACGACGACGACGGCATCCGCTGGCCGCTCGCCATCGCGCCGTTCCACGCCACCGTGCTCACGCTCGGCAAGGAGCCGGAGCTGGTGGCGGCGGCCGAGCAGGTGGTGGCCGAGCTCGCCAAGGCGGGCGTCGAGGTGCTCTTCGACGACCGCGACGAGCGGGCCGGCGTGAAGTTCAAGGACGCCGACCTGGTCGGCATCCCGGTCCGCATCTCGGTCGGCAAGAAGGGGCTGGCGGAGGGGAAGGTGGAGTGGAAGCTCCGCGGCCAGAAGGACGTGACGCTCGTGCCGCTCGCCGAGGTGGCGGGCAAGGCGAAGGCGCTGGTCGAGGCGCAGGGCGGGTAGCGAAGCCCGCGGGGAGGAGGGGCCGTGCGCGCCAAGCTCTCCATCGGTGCCGAAGGCGAGGTGGCGGTGCCGCCGCGCCAGGCGGAGGCGCTCGGCCTCGCCGCCGGCGAGCCGGTCGACGTGGTGGCGGCCAAGGGGGCCTTCCTGCTCGTGGCGCCGGTGCGCCCCGGGCGCGCCGCCCAGGGCTACCTGGCCGGCTCGCTCGCCGCGCTCACCGTGGCCGAGGTGATCCAGTTCGTCTTCACCTCCATCAAGAGCGGCGTGCTGCTGCTCGACCTCGGCGGCGAGGCGGAGCGGGCGGCGGCGCGCGGCGACCCGGCGCGGCTGCGGCGGCGCTCCATCTACTTCCGCGACGGCCAGGTGGTCTTCGCCTCCTCCTCCGAGCCGAGCGACCGGCTCGGTCCGGTGCTCTGGCGCTCCGGCCTGGTCGCCTGGGACGAGCTGACCCGCTGCGGGCGGCTGGTGCAGGCCGGCCGGCCGCTCGGCCAGGTGCTGGTGGACGAGGGGGCGCTCACGCCGGCCCAGCTCTACGCCGGCGTCACGCTGCAGGTGAAGGAGATCGTGCTCGGCGCCTTCCTGGAGCCGGAGGGGGAGTTCGCCTTCCTGGAGGGGCCGCACGACGAGTCGAACGCG
Organism: Anaeromyxobacteraceae bacterium; assembly: GCA_035719085.1. GTDB lineage: Bacteria > Myxococcota > Myxococcia > Myxococcales > Anaeromyxobacteraceae > JADKCZ01. Next base: position 334 of record DASTGK010000001.1, on the reverse strand, counting down.
GTGAAGCTGGAGGAGCGCACGCGCGACCTCCTGCTCGAGGGGATGCGCCGGGTGGAGGAGGCGGAGCGGCTCCTCGCCGACCTGGGCGGGCGCGGCGCGGTGCTGCGGCGCGCCGAGGAACCGCCCGAGGGCACGGGCGAGCTCGGCCTGCGGCTCGTGGGCGCTTGCGACGGCGCGCGGACCGTGGTCGAGGTGGCGGGCGAGAGCGGCCTCGGGCTCATCGCGGCGCTGCGCCAGCTGCCGCCGCTCCTCGAGGCCGGCACGCTCGTCGCCGAGCCGGGCGAGCCCGCGGCGGCGCCCGAGCCCCCTTCGGCCCCGGCCATGACGCCGGCCC